>JAIYBD010000021.1 GCA_027488715.1 Bacteroidota bacterium
GGAATGGTGGGCGATCCTTCCGGAAAATCGGAAGAACGCAAATTCCTCGACGAAGAAACCTTGTTGCACAACCAATCTTGCGTTCAGCAGCAACTCGCTAAATTCCTCGATTTCTCGGGTTCAAATGCAGCCGTAATCGTGAATAACTACGATTGGTTCAAAAATTTCCAGCTGTTGGATTTCCTACGCCAGGTGGGAAAACACATCACCGTCAATTACATGTCGCACAAAGATTCGGTGAAAAAACGCATCGAAACCGGCATCAGCTTCACCGAATTTTCGTACCAACTTATTCAAGGATACGATTTCTACCATTTGTGGAAGAACCACAACATCCGTTTGCAAATGGGGGGTTCCGATCAGTGGGGAAATATCACCACGGGAACTGAATTAATTCGCCGGATGGAAGGAGGCGAGGCTTTCGCAGCAACAACGCCACTCATCACCAAAGCCGATGGCAGTAAGTTCGGAAAAACCGAAAGCGGAAACGTGTGGCTGGATCCCGCCAAAACCAGTCCGTACGCTTTTTACCAGTACTGGATTAATGCCGCCGATGAAGATGCGGAAAAGTACATCAAAATTTTCACCTTGAAAGATCAGGCAACCATCGAAAGTTTGGTAGCCGAACACCGTCAGGCGCCGCATTTGCGATCGCTTCAGCGGGCCTTAGCCGAGGACATTACCGCTCGCGTTCACGGTGAAGACGCTGTAAAACAGGTGCAAGAAGCCACCGAAATCCTTTTCGGCAAAGAAACGGAAGACCGTTTAGGCACCCTTTCCGAGTCCATGTTGCTTTCCGTTTTCGAAGGGGTGCCCCAAGCTCACCTTTCGCCCACCTTGTTGGCTCAAGGCGTTTCCGCCCTTGATTTGTTGACCGAACACACCCAGTTTTTCCCCTCCAAGGGCGAAGCTCGAAAAATGATCCAAGCCGGAGGCGTGGCCATCAATCGCAAAAAAGTGGAATCTCCCGATCAATTGTTTTCTTCGGAACAAGTACTGAATGGAAAATACCTGTTGGTGCAAAAAGGAAAGAAGAATTATTTTTTGGTGATTTTTGGGTAAAGGGGCGAAGGCCTCCAAGGCGAATTCTCTCTATCGAAAAAGCACGTCCAATGTCTTCATCGAGATCAACATTTTCTTACTGTCTGCAAGGGCGATGAAATCGTATTTCTGGTAAAATTGGACTGCAGCTTGATCGATGGGATCAACCACCACGGCAAATGATCCGATTTTTAGAGCAGTTTCCCAACACCTTTTTAATGCATCAATCAGGATGATTTTTCCAAGTCCTTTTCCTTGATCTTGTTGATGAATGGCCAGCCTTCCTAACAAAGTGGTAGGAATGGACCGATAGGATGGAGGAAATTTCTTTTGAATTTCCGGAGGGAAAGCTTCCAACGGAATGCTATTTTGGGATAGGGTGTAGTACCCTTGAATTCGATTTTCAGATGGACAAAGGACGTAACAAACGGATATTTTTTTTCGGATGTCTTGACCTGCTTGTGTTTTGAGATATTGGTTGAGTAGCTCATTTCCACAATCAAAGGAATCTCGATCATGGTTGGATTGAAGGAGCTCAGTCATTTTTTGGGATTGGCACCAAAAGCACGGTAGTCATCCAGGGCATTTTGAAGGGCTTGCGACGGTTGTTTGCTTGCTGTAATGGCATCGAAAAAGATTTCACCATCTCTTTCAGAGGCAATGATTCGTTCTTTTTCAGCAATGATTTCTCGCGCTTTTTCTTGAACCGTAACCATAACAAAATCTGTTAAATTCCTGTAGCCGCCCAAATGTGCGGCCTTTTCAAAGTACTGCTTTTGTTCTTTGGGAAGTCGGGCATCAAATCGTGCCTGATCTTTGGAAGATGTAGCCATGTGGATTTTCTTTGAACAAATGTACGTATGTAATCCGTACAAAGTTGCAAGCGCTCTAATAATAAAGATCAATCGTACATTTCTTGATCATGGGTTGGAGAACCTAAATTTCGAGTAAATTTTAGGAAGAAGTTTTTTCGCATCCTTGGATTGGAAGCTGTATAAGCACTTGAGGATCACTTCTATTTATTATTTTTTAGGTGAAGGTTGGAACCTTATCCTCCATACTTCCTCACCGTGTACCAAAACTGCTCACGAGCAATGATCCATCCTTCTTTTCCATCCATAAACCCACGGCGGAAAACGTAGTCGGCTAGAAAATGGAACGCGCCACCCAGCCAACCCTGTAGGGGAAAGTTGCGCTTGTTCTTTTCTCGTCTCGCCCGATTCCCCAATACGGCATATTTCACCATCGTTTCCCGGAAATGAGCCTCGTCCCTGCAGGTGAAATGAAGCATGTCTCCCTTCAACCAACTCACCTTGACGTTCGAAGACAAAACCACCTTGTCGTGCGGATTCATTCCGCCCCATTTCCCTTCTTTCCGATTCCACAACCGCACTTTTGCATCGGGGTACCAGCGCCCATGGCGAATGGGTTTTCCTGCAAAATGATTCAATCGGTTCCACAAAAAAGCGTTCCCCGGTTCCAAGGAAGCATTTAAAAGAGCATTTTGAAGGGTTTCCGTTAAGGCCTCATCGGCGTCGAGACTTAAAATCCAGTCGTTTTTCGCCAATTCCGCCGCCCGTTGTTTTTGCTGAATGTGTCCCAAAAAAGGAACTTGAATCTCCCATCGAACTTTGGGAAAAGCCTTGGCCAGCGCTTCCGTTCGGTCGGTACTGCCACTGTCCAAAATCACGATTTCATCAATCAGCTCGTTCCATCCTTTTGGACCAAAACACAAGGATTGAAGGCATCTTTCGATGTTTTTCTCTTCGTTGAGCGTAATGATAGCCACCGAAATCATGCCTTACGGAAAGCGGCATTGATTTCTAAACTCAATGCATGGAAGATGATTTTTGGATTCCCGTTTCGTTCGATGTAACTCTGTCCGTCGCTTAAAATCTGACTAAACATTGGCACATTTTTCTCGTTGACCAAATTGGAAAATTTCGAGACGCAATCCAGCTCTGAGGAGTTCAATCGCTCTTTTTTGCTGGCACCAAATTTAAATAAAAACGCTTCTCGAATTAAAAACAAACCGTAATGCAGCAATCCCTTTTGCGCTTCCCGTCCCAATACCGAAACGGATAAAATCCATTGCAGCAATTCGTCGGCTCCTTGGGGAAGTGCATAACACAAGCGCATCCACCGCTTGAAAATTTCCTCGTTATTCGAGGCTTCATTTTCAAAAAGCCGAATCGCTTCATTCAAATTACCTTCGGCTACGTGGGCCAAACTCAAACTGTTTTGGGTTGGAACACCTAAAAAGTTCTCCAAATAATAGGTGAGATGTTCGGTTTCAATGCTGGGAACTTTGATGGTTTGTACTCGGCTGAGAATGGTGGGAAGAATACTGTCGGATTCCCGACCAACCAGGAAAAACAAGGTTCCCGCCGGCGGTTCTTCAATCATTTTCAGCAAGATATTCCCCGATTGTCCCAATAATTCGGGCATCCAAATGATCAAAACTTTGTATTTGGCCTCGAAGCTCATGAGGGTGAGCTTGGAGAGGAAGTTTTTACACTCTTCGTTGGGGATATTTCCCTGTTTGTTCTCGGCTTCAATCACTTCCATCCAACTTCGATAGGTTCCGTAGGAATTTTTTTCCAAAAATTCGCGCCATTGCGGAAGCAAGGGGTCGGTGGTTTTGATATCGGCAGTTTTGATAAATGGAAAGGAGAAATGAAGATCGGGGTGGATCAACTTTTCCATTTTTCGGCAGGAGCTGCACTGTCCGCACGAATCGGTGTCAGACGGTTCCAAACAATTCACATATTGGGCGAAAGCGATGGCCAACGGCAAGGTTCCTACACCTTCCTGACCCAAAAAGAGCAGGGCGTGCGGAATTTTTTCGGCCTTTACCTTGCCAATTAATTGCTTTTTTAGCTCAATTTGTCCAACGACTTGTTTGAATTGCATGGAAAATCAAAGGTAGGGAAAAAAGCAAAAAAATGGAGAATATTGAGGTTGGTTTTGCATCTTTGACCTGTGAATCCAAATTCTTCCCTTCCCTTTTCTGATCGCCTTGCTTTGGGTGAAACCGAGTTCCAAGATTTCAAGGAAACCATTTCATCGGAGCGCAAAATTGCGAAAACCATGGGTTCATTGGCGAACACCAAGGGTGGAACCATTTGGGTAGGGGTGAGGGACAATCGCACGTTCCGCAGCATCGATCCGTTGGGCGAGCAATACCGCCTCGAACAAGCCGCCGAGCACTTTTGCGATCCTCCTCTCGAACTTGAATTCAAGGTGCATCGCATCGGTACGTATCGAATTTTGGAGGTAACGGTTCCCGAATCCCTTCATAAACCCGTTTATTCGTTGCGCGACGACGATCAGTGGATGGTGTACATTCGGGTGAAGGACGAAAGTATGTTGGCCACCAAAACCATGGTGGAGGTGCTTCAACGGCAAAATTCCGATGAACCCATCACCATTGAATTGGGCTCCAAGGAGCAATTTTTGTTGGATTACCTCAAAGAACATCCGCACATCACCTTAAAACAATACAGCGATTTGATGAATTTAGGGTTGCGTCGGGCTCGGCGAATTGTGGTTGATTTATTGGCCGCAGGCCTTATTCGGGTGAAGTACCACGACAAAGAGGAGTATTATTGCAGATGAGAATAAGGGTTATTCTTCCTTGGCTTTGGGCTGGCTTTATCTTGGTATTGGTGGGGTTACCCGGCTACCGTTTTCCAAGTATGCCGGTAGCGGTGCCGGGATTCGATAAGCTTGTCCACGCTTCACTTTTCGGAATTTGGGCCGTTTTATTGCGAAGAACTGGAATTTCATTTTTTCTATCGGCCCTCTTGGTGGTGGTTTATTCCGGACTCACCGAATTGGGACAAGCGTATTTCTTCATTCAACGCACTGCTGATCCATTCGATCATATCGCTAATTCCCTGGGCGGAGGGATTGGTCTTTGGCTCTCCACAATAACCACCAAGGGCAAGCCGGTTGATCGTGATGCTCGTAATGGTATCCAAAAAAATAACAGCTGAAGAACGCCCAAACGTGATTTCTTTTCTGACTGCTCGAGTGATGGGCGTTATCATGCTCCCCCCGATGAGGTAAGTACGTTCCGTAATAGAAGAGCTGAAAGGTGCTTAAGAAGGAAGGGACGATCCAAAAAAGTATCAGGTTCATGACTTCAAGGTGAAGAACGTACTGAAAGAAATTGAAAAGCAAGGCAATAGCCACCAATTGCTGCCACGACAAATACCCCCATAAAAATTTGATGTACCAAACCACCGGATGCGGTGGGTAATAATCGGGATCGTTCTCGGTAGCCACAAAATCGTGGTGTCGGTGATGGGCCGGTAACAGTTTACTCCACCGGTTGAACATAAATAAGGTAAGACAAATTTGTCCGATGGTTTTGTTCCAGAATTTGTTTAAGGAAACGGTTCCGTGCATGGCATCGTGGGCGGTGATAAATAATCCGGTGTACAAATGGGTTTGAATAAAGATGAAAACCAACAGAAGTGGAAGGGTAGGTAAGGGGTTGGAAAGGAGATAGGTTAAGCAAATCCCCCAAGAAAGGAGAATAAAAATGGCCATCGGCAGACCCCATCGGCGAATCAATTGGACGTTTCCCATAACTTTGGTGAACAAATTTCGGGTGCAAAAGTTTGAATTTTAGGCATTTCAAATTATTTGCATCTTTTTTGGGAAAGGGGTTGCTCCGTTGGGAAGATTCCTATATCTTTGCGCTTCCGTATTAGATAGAGTTATGGACGCATTGTCATTTGTACAGTCGCAGGTTCAGCGCGTTGAACTCCCCAATTTTAAAGCCGGTGATACCGTTAGTGTACATTACCGCATTGTGGAGGGCGACAAAGAACGTAAACAAATTTTCACCGGAGTAGTGATTCAACGTCGCGGAACCGGTACAACCGAAACCTTTACCGTGCGTAAGATTTCGAATGGAGTAGGAGTAGAGCGTATCTTCCCCTTAACTTCCCCCTTCATTGAGAAGGTGGTTGTTAACGTGGTTGGTAAAGTTCGCCGAGCCCGTTTGTTCTACCTACGTACAGCGAAGGGTAAAAAAGCAAGAGTTAAAGCCGCAAAAATTTAATTAGAGAAACATGTTTGCAATCGTAGACATCGCAGGCCAACAGTTCAAGGTATCGAAGGACCAAACCTTGTACGTTCACCGTCTCGGCGCTGAAGAAGGAACATCTGTCACTTTCGACAAAGTTCTTTTGACCGCTGATGGTGGAAACGTTAAGGTAGGTACACCTTACATTGGCGCTCAAGTGACAGCTAAGGTAGTTGCGCACTTGAGAGGAGAGAAAGTATTGGTTTTCCGTAAAAAGCGCCGTAAAGGTTACAAGCGCTCCATCGGTCACCGTCAGTATTTAACCCAAATCCAAATCGAGTCCCTCGGATAAATCGTAACATTCCATGGCACACAAAAAAGGAGTAGGTAGTTCCAAGAACGGCCGTGAATCTCACAGCAAAAGATTAGGTGTAAAAATTTATGGTGGACAATCTGTCATCGCTGGTAACATCATCGTTCGTCAGCGCGGCACCGTTCACAACCCAGGTGAAAACGTGGGCTTAGGTAAAGACCACACCTTGTTCGCATTGATCGATGGTACCGTTGTTTTCCGCAAGAAAACCAACAACAAATCCTACGTATCAGTTCGTCCGAACGCGTAATTTTTCCAAAACATAATAAAAAAGTCCCGACCGTCGTCGGGACTTTTTTATTTGTCTAAATTCTCCTTATTTTCGCTCTTCATCCCTTCTGCCATGAAATTGTATCCCATCTGTTTTTTGTTTCTAGGATTAGCATTCACCCATTGTTCCTCCTTCAAGAAGAAAGATTCGGACCAAACCACGACCGTTGATACCACGGCCGCTGTTGCCGAGCCTCCCTTCCTTCAAAAAGATAACTTTCGTCCCGTGGCCGATTACCGCGGTTCTGAATCCAAACGGATGGAATTGATCCATATGGACCTCCAACTTTCTTTCAATATGGAAAAAGAGGAGGTAACTGGTCGTGCCACCATTCAAATGAAAGCCCATTTTCATCCCCAAGATTCGGTGTGTTTGGATGCCCGCGGATTTACCTTGAATTCGGTTGAATGGAAGTCGAAAGACACTTTTCGACCTTTAAAATATGCCTACAATGATAGCGTTTTAACCCTGTATTTTCCCGAACCAAGTACGCCTCAAAAACCGGTCACCGTGGTGGTCGATTATACGGTGAAACCTGGGAAAGCCAAAGGGAACATTGGCGATGCCGCCAAAGACGAAAAGGGCTTCTTCTTCATCAAAAAGAAAGATGAATTCGGAAAAACCATCGAGCAAGTGTGGAGCCAAGGAGAAACTCAAGGAAATCGTTGTTGGTTTCCCACCATCGATCAACCCAATCAAAAACTTACCCACAACATCGCCATCACCGTTCCTCAACACTGGGTATCGCTCTCCAATGGCGATTTGGAATTTTCGGAAAAATCTTCGGCAACTACCCGCACCGACCATTGGTCGATGAAACAACCCCACGCCCCCTACTTAGTTATGGTGGCTGCCGGTCCGTGGGCCATCGTTCGCGATGAGTGGAAAGGCAAAGAACTGGAGTATTACGTCGATTCGGCTTACCTCAAAGTGGCCAAGGATATTTTTGGAAAAACCCCTAGCATGATTTCGTTTTACTCCGAAAAGTTGGGCGTTCCTTTTCCGTGGCAAAAATACAGTCAGGTCGTATTGCAAGATTTCGTTTCGGGAGCCATGGAAAATACCACGGCGGTAACGTTTGGCGCTTTTGCCCAACGAACCAAACGTGAATTGGTGGACGATAACGCCGACATGACCATTGCTCACGAGCTGTTTCACCATTGGTTTGGCGACTTGGTAACCTGCGAAAGTTGGAGCCATTTGCCATTAAATGAAAGTTTCGCCACTTTCGGTGAGTTGATGTGGGCAGAACACACGGAAGGCGAAACCGGTTTGCATCAGGAGCTTTTGCAAAAGAAATCGAGCTACTTCAATGAAATTGAAAATAAACGGGTGGTGCCCATTCGGCATTACTACCAAGATCCCGACGATTTATTCGATTCCCATTCCTACGCCCGCGGTGGAGTGGTCTTGAACATGTTGCGCCGTCACATGGGCGACGAAGCATTTTATGCCGGCTTGAAGCACTACTTAACTACCCACGCCTATAAAACCGCCGAAATTGATGATCTCCGACAGTCGTTCGAGGAAATCACCGGCGAGGATTGGTCGTGGTTTTTTGATCAATGGTTCAAAAAAGAGGGCCATCCAACCCTGGAGGTGAACTACCAAACCGTGAAACGTAAACTCAGAATTCAAATTGAACAAAATGAACGTTTTGGACTGTATCGTTTGCCCATGAACATCGACGTGATTCACGACGGGAAAGTGGTTCAACGAAAAGCCATTTTGGTGGATGAAGCCAAAGAGTTCTTTGAATTTGATGTCGATTTCGACAGTGTTTTGGTCAATTTTGATCCGGGTAAAGAAATGTTGGTGACTTACGGATGGACCCAATCCCAGCAGGAATGGTTACAATTATTTCATGCTTCATCGGGGATCATCGACCGTTCCATTTTTATCAAGCAGTGGAAGGGGGAGTCGGAGTTATTGGAAAGTGAACAGGATACGTCACTTTTTTACAACCCTAAACCTTCTGAGGTTCTTCAATTATTGAAAGAAGCAGAAGAATCCAAAAGTGCTTCTTTGTACGAAAACGTGGTAAAAAAAGTTTTCGGATTGGTGGAGCCTTTGGAAGAGATGTACCCTGAATTAACGACATTCTTCAAAGGAACCATCAGCCAGAGCAAGGTCATCGACCAACGATATTGGGCCATCCAGGCACTCGCCATTACCGACGAGACGAGCTGGCCCATCATCAAGGAGGCTTTTGACCGTGATTCTTCTTTGGCCGTGAAGAAAGCGGCCATGCAAGCCATGTGGGAAGTGGATTCGGCCAAAACAAAACCGTTATTATTGGATTGGAGCAAGGATTCCGATCTTTTCCCAGCCTATTTTTCCATCTATTCCTCTTCTCTTCCCGAAAATTCTTCATCCATCTTCCAAAATCAATACAAAAACCCTCAAACGTATAAATTTAAAAAGACGGTATTGAACGAGTACTTGAGTTACCTCGAACGTATCAATGCCATGTTGGAGTGGGAGGAAGGGATGGTTTGGTTTGGCCGTCAAATGCGGGAAACCACCGAACCCGGTATGCGCGACGTGTTTTTGGGTAAACATGCCGGAGTTTATGGAATCCTGGCCAATGCCTTCAAAAATCAAGTCAATGATGAAGTGGCCGGAGAATGGAATTTGATGATTGGTAGACTTCAAGCCGATGTTCGAGATTTACAGCAAAATGCTGATTTAAAGGATTACGCAGAGATTTTCCCTATTATTTTGGATAAGCTTGAAGAAATTCGATTTGTCCCCACGAAGAAATCCAAAAAAGGAAAATGAACTTCGAGTCGATGAATTTTATTCCGTAAATTTGAGGTTCATTTTTTGAATTATGCAAAGTAGAGGATTGGATCGAAATTGGGTGATTAAGGCAGCTGCTCCCTTAGAAGAAATTGCTGTTTTGAGTCAAACCCTTCAGATTCATCCCGCTTTATCGGAACTCCTCACCCAAAGGGGAATCGCCGACGCTGAAGCGGCCAACTACTATTTCCGTCCGAAACTTTCTTACCTCCACGATCCTTACTTGATGAAAGATATGGATCGCGCGGTGGATTGCATCAACGAAACCATTTTGGCCAACGAGCCCATCTTGGTTTTCGGCGATTACGACGTAGATGGGACGACGTCCGTCGCGCTGATGGTTTCGTTTTTGGGGAGTTTCTACAACAAAGTTGGCTATTACATTCCAGATCGCTACCACGAAGGATACGGTTTGTCCAACCAAGCCATCGATTATGCGGTAGAAAATGGATACAAACTAATCATCACGTTAGATTGTGGTATTACCGCATTCCACGAAGTCGAGTACGCCAATGTAAACGGGATCCAAGTCATTATTTCTGATCACCACCTTCCCAATGGCGATCTTCCGCCTGCAGTGGCGATTCTTAATCCCAAGCGTGAAGATTGTACGTATCCCTATTCCCATCTTTCAGGTTGTGGAATTGGGTTTAAATTGGCGCATGCTATCTGTTTGAAAAATCATTTCGAACTCGCAAAAATCAATCAACTGATCGATTTGGTGGTGGTGAGTATTGCCTCCGATTTGGTGCCCATTACTGGAGAAAACCGAATTTTGGCTTATTTTGGATTGAAGAAGTTGAATACCAATCCGTGTTTGGGTTTAAAAGTATTGATCGATAACTTCGTGAAAAACGAAGAGGTAAGCATTTCCGATATCGTTCATTCCATTGGTCCGCGCATCAATGCAGCTGGACGTTTGGGCGATGCCAAGGCGGCCGTGCGGTTGCTCCTCGCGAACGAGCGTGCTCAAGCCGAAGAGGCCGCAATTTTAATTAACAATACCAACCAAGAACGTCGGGATATCGACTCTTCCATCACCGAACAGGCGTTGGATTACATGGATGGGAATGATAAAATGGCCGGTCGAAAATCGACGGTTTTGTACCAAGAATCTTGGCACAAAGGGGTAATTGGCATTGTAGCTTCCCGTTTGATTGAAAAGCACTACAAACCCACCATTGTTTTTACCAAAACGGAAGATAATAAACTCACAGGTTCCGCACGTTCGGTCAAAGATTTCAATATTTATCAAGCCATTGCCGATTGCGGCGATTTGGTAGAACAATTCGGTGGACATAAATATGCCGCAGGGTTAACCATTTTGGAAGAACATTTCCATACCTTTCGAAACCGATTTGAAGAAATTGTTGCTGCTACCATTTCCGACGATCAGTTGGTTCCTAAAATTGAAATTGATGAAGTGCTGAACATGAGTGAAATAACCCTCAAATTTGTTCGCACCTTAAAGCAATTTGCACCTTTTGGTCCTGGGAATCCAGAGCCGGTCTTCGTTTCAAAAGGTGTTTACGCCACTGGAAATATTCGCGTTGTTGGGAATAATCACTTGCAATTGTTTGTGAAGCAAGAGATGTCGAATTCCTTTGCTGCCATTGCCTTCAACCAAGGCGATCATTTTGAAAAAATCGCCAAAGGCATTCCTTTCGATATGGTCTATTCCGTTGAAGAAAACATCTGGAAGGGAAAATCTTCCATTAAACTAACCATCAAAGACATTAAATACTGATTATGAAACTTCGATCCGAGGAACTGCTGAAAGTGTACAAAAAGCGCACGGTGGTGAACCGGGTTTCCATCGAAGTAAATCAGGGAGAAATCGTGGGGTTATTGGGGCCCAACGGAGCCGGAAAAACGACCAGTTTTTACATCATTACAGGCTTGGTAAAACCCGATGAAGGAAAAGTTTTTCTTGAAAATGAGGATATTACCCACTTGCCCATGTACCAGCGCGCCCAAAAGGGTGTGGGTTATTTGCCTCAAGAGGCATCGGTGTTTCGTAAGCTTACCGTGGAAGAAAATATCCGAGCCATTTTAGAAATGACTCTCCTTTCCAAATCCGAGCAAGCCCAAAAGTTGGAGCAGTTGCTGGAAGAATTTTCGCTCACCAAGATTCGAAAAAGCAAGGGAGAAGTATTGTCGGGTGGTGAACGCCGGCGTACCGAAATTGCTCGTTGCTTAGCAACTTCGCCCAAGTTTATTTTGTTG
Source organism: Bacteroidota bacterium (assembly GCA_027488715.1). Taxonomy (GTDB): domain Bacteria; phylum Bacteroidota; class Bacteroidia; order UBA7662; family CANHCV01; genus CANHCV01. The sequence continues at coordinate 11,752 of JAIYBD010000021.1, forward strand.
GATGAACCGTTTGCCGGTGTTGATCCTATTGCGGTGGAAGACATTCAATCCATCGTTTATCAATTGAAGAAGAAAAACATCGGCATCCTCATTACCGATCACAATGTACAAGAAACATTGAACATTACCGATCGGGTGTATCTCCTTTACGAAGGGAAAATATTGAAGCAGGGTCGACCTGCAGATTTGGTACAAGATCCCGAGGTTCGTGAAAAATACATCGGGAAAGGATTTATCTTTCACGAAAAAGTTTGGGAATGAGGGTCATCAATTCCATCATGAGTTGGATCATGAAAAAGCGCATCCACCAGATGGAACTTTTCATGAAGTACCCCGAGGAAGTTCAGCAAGAAAACCTCAAACGAATCATCAGTCAATCCAAGGATACCGTTTTTGGACGTAAGTATCAGTATTCCTCCATGGGTGGAGTTCGAGAGTTTCAAGAACGGGTGCCGGTGGTGAATTACGAAGGATTGTATCCCTTCATCGAGCGATCGTTGAAAGGCGAACCCAATGTGTTGTGGCCTACCGAAGTTCGTTGGTTCGCCAAATCCTCGGGAACCACCAATGCACGTTCCAAATTTATTCCCGTTACCCAGGAAGCCTTGGAAGATTGCCATTTCAAAGGTGGTAAAGACATGTTGGCCTTGTACTGCCAATCATCCGAAAACACCCAACTCTTTTCGGGCAAAAATTTATCGCTGGGCGGAAGTCACCAACAAAATCATTGGAATCCCGATACTTTTTACGGAGATTTATCAGCGGTGATCATGCAGAATTTACCGTTCTGGGCTCAATTTATTCGTACGCCCGATTTGTCGATTGCGTTGATGGAAGATTGGGAATCGAAAATCGTGAAGATCGGGGAAAATACCATCATTGAAAATGTTATCAGCGTTTCCGGTGTTCCTACCTGGATGATGGTGTTGTTTCATTGGGTGATGCAACGAAAAGGGGTGAACGATGTTCGGGAAGTGTGGCCCAATTTCGAGGTGTTGTTTCATGGGGGTGTTGGGTTTGGTCCCTACCGAGAGCCCATCAAATCCATCTTCGGCGGGACCATGCCCAAAACCGTTGAAATTTATAATGCCAGCGAAGGTTTCTTCGGGATTCAAGATGATCCTTCAAAGAATGAAATGCTGTTAATGCTTGATTATGGGATCTTCTATGAATTCATTCCCTTATCGGAACTCGGCCAACCATTTCCTAACACCAAAACCATTGGAGAGGTAGAAGTGGGGAAGCCGTACGCGGTGGTCATCAGCACCAACGGCGGACTCTGGCGTTACCTCATTGGAGACACGGTTCGTTTTACGTCAACCTTCCCTCACCGATTTGTCATTGTAGGTCGAACTAAGTTGTTTATCAATGTTTTTGGTGAGGAGTTGATGATTGAAAATGCCGATTATGCGGTGGAGAAAGCGTGTTTATTGACCCAAGCTACGATGGCCGATTACACCGCGGGACCGGTGTACATGAAAGATGGCAAAGGGGGCGGTCACGAATGGATCATCGCCTTTGAGCAAATGCCCGAAGATTTGGAAAGATTTACCCAACTTTTGGATGAGCAATTGCAATCGGTTAATTCCGATTATGCTGCAAAACGAAAAGAAAACATGGGCATGAGTTTGCCATTGGTGCACGCCGCTCCGGCCGATACATTTTACCATTGGTTGAAAGAAAAGGGGAAATTAGGCGGGCAGAATAAAATTCCAAGGTTGTGCAATGATCGCGAAATCCTGGAATCGCTACTTTCAAAAATTACAACTCGCGAATCAACGTAACCGTCATGGTTTGATTGTGTAACTTACAATCCATGGTTCGGTAAAAAGGTGCAATTTCACCATAGGAATAGAAACCAGCGGTAATCACATTTTTTTGCTTGTCGAAATAGTTTCGGATGGCATCTACCTCCCGAAATACTTGATCTTTTAGGACCAACTTACGGCCTACACAGCTAACTAAAATTGCTAAATTGGGGGTATCTGAAAGGTGTTGGGTGGCAGCAACGCATGCTTCGTGTGCTCCCATGACCAAGTTTTCGTTGTTAGATTTCATGAGGCGAACCATGGATCCAACGGGCATATCACCGGCGAAGGTGAGGCTTTGATCGGATTCATTGATCCCCAAAATGGTTCGAACGACAGGTTCATTTTCGTGGGGTGCACTGAGAAGTAAAGGGAAGAGAAGCGCGGCACCAGGAAGTTCCTTGGAACGATCGCCAAGTAGATTTTTATACATCTCCAAAGCCGGTTGCCCGTCGATTTCATACAAAACGTTGGCTTTGGATTGGGTGATGGTTTTTTCCATCCCAAAACTGGTCCATCCGCCGGCCGATCCACAACTCACTTCAACATCTCCATAAAATCCAATGGCACTGATGATGCCTTGTTGCCATTGACCTTGGTGGTCCATCACCAATGTTTTTTCGAAAAGTCCGGCATCTCCAGCCAATCCACCACTCAATGTAATGGAATCACCCAAAACATGATTCATGCCTTCAACCAATTGAGAACCATTTACCATGGTTCCATCGGAAATGATGAAGACGTGTTTTAATCCAATTTCATCAAAAGATGAAATGAGGTGTTTTCCTGCATCTTTGGAGGAAGAAAAACTGGATATTTGAACGGATTTCTGAACGAGTTTGGTTTTCTCAAAGGAAATTGCCGTGATGGAAATGGTTTGTTCCGCTACATCACTACCACTAAACTCCCCAGAAGTAGAACAGCCGGAAATGATGCTTCCTTGAAATTGTTTTGAAATAATGTCCTGGTTTTCAGGATTCTCTAATAAAAAGCGATTGCCAAAAACCAAAACCCAATCATAATGCTCTTGAAAGAAATCTCCCAGCCTAAATTGGTTTAAATCTCCTTGAAAAATATGTTGAGCGTACTTCATCCCTTTTTTATCTTAAATCAAATGTAGAGAAACATTTTAACTATTTTTCCTAATTTGATATTTTTTCCCAAAGTGGGAAAATTTTGGATAAATAGTACAAAAAAGGGATAGTTTCCTTTCGGTTATTTCATGGCATCCAATACTTGTTGGGTGTGGTTTTTGGTATCGACTTTCTCAATGACTTTAACCAAAACACCGTTTTCATCAATGATAAAAGATTTGCGGTCGGTTCCCATGTATTTTCTTCCGTACATGCTTTTTTCAACCCAAACTCCATAAGCTTCAACGGTTTTTTTCTCTTCATCGGCCAATAGATGGAAAGGTAGTTCAAACTTTGAAGCGAATTTATCGTGGCTTTTTACGGAGTCTGTGCTAACACCAATCACTTCCCATCCCAAAGAGGTGAGCGATGCATAATTATCGCGCAAATTGCAGGCTTCTGCTGTACATCCTGGGGTGTCGTCTTTCGGATAGAAGTACAACAATACTTTTTTCCCTTTGAATTGCGTTAACGAAATGTCTTCTCCTTTTTGATTCTTACCAAAAAAATCAGGTGCTACTTTTCCAATTTCTGGATGATTCATGATTCTTACATTTAATTTTAACTGAGAGGAATTGTCTTTGGTATCCCAAACTTTTAATTGAATAACACGCCTTCCCAATGGAATGTTTTTGGGAATGAAAATCCACAATTGATTGCTTCGAGGCTCATACTCGGATAGTACCCATTGATCATCCACATGTGCTTGATAATGCCCAATACCGCTCAACATTTCCTTCACGTAAATCTTCACGGTGTCGCCTCCGTACACGACTCGATTTTCTGCTATTGAAGATGTTAATTCGGGAGCAACGCTATCAATATCCCAATAAATCATGCCGGTTTCTCTTAAGGAAAAGACATAATTCGATTCCGTAATTTTAGGAATGATGATGGTTCTTTTTCCTTGATGATCGGAAACCATAAACATCAATTTGCGATTTAACTTCGTGGGAATAAGGTGTTTAGGAATGCTTACTGTGATAGGGGAAGCGAATGGTATCCCAAGCGGCATAACTGCGGCGAGAGCTTTTGAAATGTTTTTTCCGGGATACAAAGCAAGTTCATCCCGATTTTCAAACTGTGCCTCTTTGGGAATAAAAACCTCCATTCCATCTACCGAAAACGATTTGTCGGTGATGGGTGAAGAAATGGAGAACAACGTATCGCCGGGGTGCTCTTTCCCTGGAGTTCGAATCGCCAGTGTTTTCTTGGTTTCGTTCCCTCTCGAATCCGAAATTTGGAAGGAATAATACCTCCATAGGGTGTCGGTTTGACAAATATATTCAGCTCGTTGGGTTGTTTTAAGTAGGGGAATGCGATTGCCCGGAAGGGCCGGAATTCGAATCGCCTGAAACTCGCTTTTGGGATATTGAACGGTTCCGTCCACCCAACGCGATTGAGAAAACAAAAACCGATCGTTCTTTAAATGGAACAACGACTTTTGATTTTCTTTGACATCAATTTCATGGGGGAAATTCGGATTACCGGGCCGCGTTTGATAGTCGGAAAAATGAATAGTCCAATAAAAACAACTTCTTGAAGCCTCCATTTCAATGGTATCGCGGCCTTCCGATCCTCGAAATGTTCCGTCTAAGCCCGAAGGGACAAACAATCGAATAAGTCCCATTTCGGGCTTTACGGTATCGATCATTTTTCCTTGATAGAATGCTTCAGGATTTAAAGGTTCCTCGGTTTTACTATCTCGAATTTCAAAATGCAAATGGGGGCCTTCCGATCCACCGCTATTGCCCGTTAATGCAATAATTTCTAACTTCTCAACGGGAATCCCCCTGCCTGGGAAAACGGTATCCAATTCAAAAAACTCCTGATTGCGTTGGATGGAATCAACCAAGTCTTGGATTTTTTTCGAAAAAATTCTCAAGTGGCAATACACCGAGGAATATCCTTGAGGATGTTCAATGTACAAGGCTTTACCATTTCCGTAACTCGAAATTTTTATCCTCCGAACCACTCCTTTTTCCACAGCTCGCACATTCCAACCTTCTACGCCTCCTGTTCGAATATCAATTCCGGAATGGAAATGGTGACTTCGAATTTCCCCGAAGGTGCCCGATAAATACATGGGACTATCGACGGGTAGGGCTGGAGAAAACGTATTCTGGGCAGAAATTTTCATAGCCCCAAGGAGTAAAAGGAAAAGAAGTGCTGACTTCATTAAAAGTTGGGCGATAATTGATGCATGTATTTGGAATAGAAGTCATCGATGTGTTGCACAGCATCATCGGCGGTATCTACAATTTTCATCAACTCCATGTCTTCCAAATGGATGTTCTTTTCTTCTTTTCCCATGGTTTCAATCAACCAATCAACCAAACCTTTCCAATAGGAGGTGCCCACCAAAACGATGGGGAACTTCCCAATTTTTCCAGTTTGGATGAGGGTGAGCGCTTCGAATAATTCGTCCATGGTTCCAAAGCCACCGGGCATTACTACAAAGCCTTGGGAATATTTCACGAACATCACTTTTCGAACGAAAAAGAATCGGTGATTGAGGTATTTATCGTGATCGATGTAGGGGTTAGGTTCGGTTTCAAATGGAAGCTCAATACCGAGTCCGACCGATTTTCCACCTGCTTTTTGAGCTCCTTTGTTGGCCGCTTCCATAATTCCCGGTCCGCCGCCGGTGATAACGCCATAACCTTTTTCGACCATTTTGGCGGCGATTTCTTCGGCCAACTGGTAGTAAGGATTGTCGGGAAGCGTTCTGGCCGATCCGAAAATAGATACGCAAGGGCCGATGGCATTCAACGTTTCAAATCCGTCAACGAATTCGGCCATGATTTTAAACAACATCCACGAACTACTGGCCTGCTTTTCAGTCCAGTTTTTGGGAACAAAACGCTTGGTAATTTCCTCCTCAGAATACTTATTGATTCCTGCCATAACACAAAATTTTTAATTGGGGCATCTAATTTACCCTGTAATAGTCAGATTTCAAACGATTATTTCAACTTTTCGTTGTTCTGGTGGCGATGTAAATCACGCTGGGTTCGCTTTTCTGCTTTTTTTTCCCAGGCTTCTTCCAAGTTGATTCCCGTTTGATTCGCTAAACAGATTAATACCCATAAAACATCCACCATTTCTTCCCCCAAATCCCGGTTTTGATCGCTGGATTTAAACGATTGTTCTCCGTAGGTTCTTGCCATTAGTCGAGCTAATTCTCCCACTTCCTCCATTAAAATTGCGGTATTGGTCAGCTCGTTAAAATAACGTACACCAATGGTTTTAATCCATTGATCTACCTCGTTTTGTAGGATTGTTAAACTTTTCTCCATGGCTATTCTTTGTGTTCGGTATCGATGATGATGGTTACAGGTCCATCATTCAACAGGGTTACTTTCATATCCGCCCCAAAAACACCCGTTTGAATCTTTTTCCCAAATTCTTGTTCAAGGACTTCTTGAAATTGAAGATACATTTTTTTTGCCACATCGGGTTTTGCTGCGCGAATGTAGCTCGGGCGATTTCCTTTTTTGGTTGAGGCATGGAGGGTGAACTGACTCACCAATAAAATTTCTCCATTTTTTTCAAGAACAGCGTGATTCATCACGCCATGTTCATCGTTGAATATGCGTAAACCCAGTATTTTTTTGGCCATCCATTGAAAATCTTCCGTTGTATCAGCCGGTACAAATCCTGCCAGGATCATCAATCCTTCGCTGATGCTTCCTTCCCTTTTTCCATTCACGACCACTTCGGCGTGTTTTACTCGTTGAATGACCACTTTCATGGTTCGAAGTTATGAAATTTTCATGGAAACAGGGATTTTTACTATCTTGCAGCGTGATTTTAGTTACGGGTGCAACAGGATTGGTTGGGGCTGCTACGGTGGTTCAATTGTTAGAAGCAGGAAAAAAGGTGAGGGCTTTTTGCCGCCGTCCGCAACGTGCGCAAACACATCCGTTACTCCAACACGTATGGAATCACGACCATTTGGAATGGTTTCAGGGCGACATCACGGAATTGGATGATTTAGAAAAGGCTTTCGATGGCGTTTATCACGTGATCCACGCAGCGGCCGTGGTGAGTTATTGGCCGCCCAAATCAGCCGAAATGTTCCGCATCAACATCGAAGGAACAGCCAACGTAGTGAATCTATGTTCCTCCATGGGCATTGAAAAGTTGGTTCACATTTCGAGCATTGCTTCTTTGGGTAAAGTCCCATTTTTAGGTGCCGATCCCGATCGGCCTTCTTTGGTCGATGAGTCGTTTCCTTGGGATCCTTCCGCCGAGGTGAGTGATTATTCCATCAGTAAATTCAAATCTGAAATGGAAGTTTGGAGAGGACAGGAGGAAGGGATTTCGACCTTAATCCTCAATCCGGGTGTAATCGTCGGTCCGGGTTTTTGGAACGATAGTTCAGCTCGATTGTTTCAAACCGTATTCCGCGGATTGAAATTCTATTCTCCCGGAATGACCGGTTACGTATCCGTTTGGGATGTAGCTCGTGCAGCGGTTTGGGGGATCGAAACCTCCATTTCTGGAGAGCGGTTTGTTTTGGTTTCCGAAAACCGGAGCTTCAATGATTTTTTCCAGTCTGTTGCTCAATCCATGAACGTTTCGCCGCCTTCTTGGTGTCCGCCTCGATGGCTTTCCGAACTCGCTTGGCGGCTTATCGAATGGAAGTCAAAAATATCGAAATCAGAACCCATGATTACCCAATCTACCGTTCGTTCGGCTTATTCGGTTGTTCAATACAACGGTTCAAAATTCACTCGAATGAGTGGAATAGCCTACGAACCACTGGAATCGGCCATTCAACAAACCGGTCAAATCTTTTTGAACGAATTGGGAATAAAGAAATAGAGTAGAATCATGGCGGTGGAAATGTGCATGATTTCCAAGGTAATGATGGTGCTCCACGGCGCTCCTTCGATGGTAAATGGAGTGAGTAACGAAGCCATTAAAATGATGAGTGAAAGTCCTAGAAACCAAGGTGCTCCATGTTCCATCCAACGATCGAGAACATAAAAAACTAAAGATCCAAAAAAACAAAAAGTAAGCGTAGCCCCGATAATCAGGGTAGCATGAAATCCTTGTAGATGCCCCTCCGGGGTTTCAAAGGACATCCCTTCTGGGAAGAAACCCATGACTTTTGAGATTTGAAAAAATATAGTGTTGAAAGCAACACAGATGAGCGTTGCTTTTAAAGCCCTCCATAAGAAACTGTCAGAAAAACTCATTTTGGAAGAAATTCATGGAAGGTATCACTTCGTACACCCAACCTCAACGTTTCTAAAGGAATGATTTCAGAAGGCGCAATGTTTCCGAGGTTTACGTTGGGTCCAGCAAATTTAATGAACCACGTTTGTTGTGCTTTATTGGGAGCTTCCCAAATGATTTTTGAATTGGGAACTTTGGTTAGAATTTCATCCACCAAACCCGACCTTACTTCGCCAGTTCCTCGGAAAATTCCGACATTTCCGCTCTCGCGGGCCTCGGCAATTACGCGCTCCGAACCGGCGGAAATCTCATCCAACATCATTTGAATCCATTTGTAGGGAGCGATGATTTTTTCAGCATCTTTGCTTCCAACCTCCGATAACACTCGAAAATCCTTGGCAAAATCGGCAATGATCTCGCACTTTTTCTCGTGGTTGATTTCAATGCTGCCATCGGAAATTTCTACGTGCTCGATGTTGAAACGACGAAGCAATTTTTTGTATTCATCCAAGGCATTACGCACTAAAAAACACTCAAAAAGTGTTCCTCCCAAATAAAATGGAATGCCGCACGAGCGGTAGATGCTTAGTTTTTCTTCTAATTTAGGGGTTACCAAGGAAGTGGCCCAACCCAACTTAATGATATCGGTATATTCTGCTCCAGATTCCATGAAATCTTCGGCCTGTCGAACGGAAAGTCCTTTGTCCATGACCATGGTATAACCCGTTAAACGGGGTTTGGCAGGACGTTCGGGTAAAAAATCTAAATGATAGTTTAACATCTGAATTGATCAATTATTGCTTTAACACTTGGAATTAAAAGAAGATCTCCGTGATATTCTTCAAAAATAGAAAGGTCGTTTAAATTGTTGTGTAAGGATTCCTGTAAATTATTCAGTCCTTCTTCATTTAAGCCATGTTCCAATAAGAAACCGGAAAAGCGGTACATGAAATAGGGGTCGTTGAAATGAATTTTCTTACCATCTCGGAACAATTGGATTCCTTCTTGTTCATACCCCATATCGGTTAATAAATTCCCCAATTCAACCCGTGCTTCTACGAATTCGGGATCCAAATTGAGGGCAGAACGATACTGCGAAATGGCTTCTTCCTCTCGGTTCATGCGAGCTAAGGTTTCGGCCAGATGGTAGCGAAAATCGGCATTCGTAGGCTCCATGGAAACCGCTTTCGATAGGTATTGATGAGCGGGTTGTAATTCATTTTTCAATAAAAAGCAGTATCCAATTCCCAACTGAGGGTCGGGGAGATGCGGGTCTAAATCTGCAGCTTTTCGGTACCAAAATAGCGCAACGTCCAATTCATTGAGTTTCTCATGGCAAACCGCGATGCTGGTAGCAAACATGGCGTTTCCATCTTCTTGACGGAATGCTTCTAAGAAATGGCCTAAAGCCTCTTCAGGCTGATTCAAGTTCAACAAGGTATTTCCCAAGCTGAATTCAAAGGTGATGTTTTGTTCATCCAAAGCCAAGGCAAATTCAAAGGCTTCTTTTGCTTTTTCAAAACGATTTAACCGATTGCAAATGGTTCCCAAGTTGTACCAACCGGCCTCGTTGAAGGGGTAATCATCGCAGTATTGTTGAAAAACTTTGAATCCTTCTTCGTCTTCGCCCAATTGAAAATAGCTGAATCCCAATTCGTAAAGAATTTCAGGATTTTCTTCAGCGAGGGGAAGTGCAGATTTGTAGTAATGAAGAGCGGTTGCATACTTTTCGCGATTCTGGTAGAAATGGCCGAGGGCAGCGTGCACTTGCATTTTGTCTTCGTGGGCCATTTCCTCGGCCTTACGAAATGCCTTCAATGCCTCCCTGGTTTTTCCTTGTAAATCGTAGGCCGTGCCTCTCAATAAAAAAACTTCATGGTTATTGGGCTCTAAAATTTCAGCCTGCTCCAATAAATTCAAGCATTCTTCCCATTGGGTATCAGCCAAACTGATCTGAGCTTTGCGAATGAGGAAAAATCCATGGTATGGATAGGTTTGCAAACCATATTGAACCACTTCCAACGCCCAATCCAAATCCAGACTGCTGAAGTAATGCCAAAACAAATCCTCCAGCTCTTCCGTACTGAAAAAACCAGCCGTTCCTTCTTGAATGAACGTTTGAAAACGGTTCACCAAAAGCAGAATTTCTTGATTTTCTTTATTTTTTCCCACCTCGAGCTTTTTTTGACAAGTTAAATGGCATTTGTGAATTCCTATCCACAAATTATTCTACCGAAGTAGAATCGTTGGTCATTTCTTCTTTTGCGAGATAACAACCAATGTCTTCGATGCCTTTCAATGGGTTTAAACGCATGTTTTGTTCCAATTGAAAGGTATATTTTCCTTTTTTGGGAAATTTCACCAAAGCTACCGGTATTCTGGCTTCTTTGATGGATCCGAAGCCCTTTCCCTTCCACTGTCCGTCAGGTTCGGCCAAAATTAAATTGATTCGTTGGTCGAATTTCTTTCCATCCGGATGTTGGATGTGAAGGATACAGAAAAGATTGGCCCACTCGTATTCCACATCGTGGCGAACATTCACCGAAAGTTGAAATGCCGTTGAAGTATCCTCGATTTCGACTTCGTTGGTAACGAATTCTCCGTATTTCCATTCCCCACCATCGATGGAAGTGAAATCATTGAGCAACGCATTTCCATCGCAAGAAGCGAGGGAAATGAGCAGGAAGAAGCCGAACAACCAACGCATCATGATTCACCTCCGGGATTGGGGGTGTTCGGATTTCGTGGCGGACGATTTCGGTTATTTCGGCGGAAGTTTTTCTTGCCGGGGTTGGCATTTTCCGTCGGATTTCCAGACGTGCCCTCCGGCCCATTCAAACGCTCTCCTGATTGGCCTTCCGTTTGGGCCGGACGTGGATTTTGGTTTGGTGGACGGTTTGGGTTTTCACCGGCATTCCGTTGTTGATTCGGATTGGGTCGGCGATCGCCTGTTTGATTCGGATTTTGATTTTGTGGGCGGTTTGGGTTTTCACCGGTATTTCTTTGTTGATTCGGATTGGGTCGGCGATCGCCCGGTTGGTTAGATCTGCGCTCGTTTTGCTGAGTTTGATCTTGTCCTTCGGCCCGTGGCGGACGGGGTTGATTTCGGTTTCCTTCGTTTCTCGGACGCTGTCCATTAGGGTTAGGAGAGGAAGTTCGATCTGCCGTAGGGGCAGCGCCTTGCGGACGTTGATTTCCTTGAGGTTTTTTCTTTTTCTTCTTTTTGGAACGATCGAAGCGATTTAAA
>JAIYBD010000265.1 GCA_027488715.1 Bacteroidota bacterium
CATGGGTTACGCCAATGCCAACTTGTTGAATTCCACTAATTAAATCGGCCATAATGATTTCAAATTTATCAAAAGTAAGCAATTATTGTTACTGACGTATCTTAGGAATGATCCAAAAAAAGATTCTCGGAAAGAATCGTCGCAGAACCACCAAAACGCGTTCTTTTTGGGCAAGAAGCAACTCCCGCTGATTTGTTTCGATGGCGAGAATAACCTTTCGAGCGACCCAATCGGGATCCATTCCTTTGGCTTGTAAATTATCCAATTGACCGAATTGTTCGCCTTTACCATTCAGCGCATTCAGGGAAATGTTGGTGCGAACACCTCCGGGGGTAACTAGAAGCGTTTTAATGCCGTGTTGTTTATTTTCGGCCCAAAGAGAATCGGTGAAACCATGCAAAGCATGCTTCGAGGCAGCATAGGCCGAACGCTGAAAATATCCAAAATATCCAACCACCGAACTCATCATTACAATGTGCCCACGTCCTCGGGCAATCATGGAAGAAAGGACAGATTTCGTGATCGCCACGGCAGCGAAGTAGTTGATGTTCATAATGGATTGATCCACCGACAACTCGGTCTCTGCTGTTAAACTGCGCTGGGAAATTCCTGCATTGTTGATGAGGATATCCACCCCACCGGTTTCTTCCCAAACTTGCTTCCCAAGATTCGGGATGCTGCTAAAGTCGGTCACATCAAACGGCTTTACCCAAATTTGCGCTGCACCAAGGAGTTCAGCCTGATTGGCAACGGTTTGAAGGGCTTCCAGATTTCGACCGGAAAGAATTAGTTTGCATCTCTTGCGTGCAAAGGCCAATGCCAGTTCAGTTCCAATGCCCGATGAAGCGCCGGTAATCCATACAACCGATTGATCCACTTTACCCATTGATGTAGGCATTGGCGCCGTGAGCAGCGGCATAAATGACTTGGAAGCCAACCGAAGCAGTATAAAAAATAATGCTCAGGTAAAAAACAACATCCGAAAAATGAAAATCATAGTCTCGATATTCCACGCGTACAATGTACCAAGCCAAATAAATCAAAGCTAAGATTTCGAAAAAAATGAAAATTAAGGAGTAGTAACCAATGGGGAGAATTGGTACCGTGAGGATGCTCAAAAACTCTTTTTTGCCTCCTACCGTGAAATTCAAATACAACCAAACCAAATGGTAGGCAAACAAAAAGGCGTACGACGCCAAATAGCCAAATTTTGCAGTTTTAATTTTCATAATGCCAATGCTTCCTGCAAAGATATTGGGTTTTTGTACGGCATTTACCTTATCTTTGAAGTATGGAACAAAATAGAACTCAAAATGCCCCTTGGATTTGGGTAGCTGGAGTTGGAATCGCTGCGGCAGCTCTAGGTTATTTCATTGGTCACGGAAGCAAATCTTCGGAGAAAGCCTCCGTTTCCACCACCGATTCTACCCAAGTGGGAGAATCTTTTGAGCAGTTCCGCCTTCAATTTTTCGACGATCCACAGTTCCAAAAAGAACGTACCCAATTCCCATTGATCGATATTGGTTATTCCGACGATAATGCGCGGGATACCATTTACACCAAAGCCGAGAATTTCAATCCGGTTGCTATTGTAGGGGATCACGACGGACAAGGAAATGCCTATCGCGTTGAAACGTACGATAATTTCGAGATGAAACCGCACGAATCTGATTCCATGGTGATCAGTGTTTTGAGCTTCATTGAAGGCAACAAAAACTACTACTTCAAGCGAATCAGTGGCAAGTGGATGTTGGTGGCCAAAGAAGAAAACAACAATATTTAATTTTCTTTCGGTTTCCGGATTTGAATTCCGATCAACCCCAACAAAACCATCAACACCAAATAATCTCCCCAACGAGCATACCAAGTAGTGCGTTCTTCCAAGGAGATTTTCTGGGTAATGACTCCCTTATCATTCCAGTTGAGGGTTTTACCAACTACCTTTCCTTGTGGATCAATAAATCCCGATTTTCCGGTATTGGCCGCTCTTGCCACCCATTTCCGATTTTCAATAGCGCGTAGTCGAGCGATTTCAAAATGTTGAAGATGGCCATTGCTGTTGCTCCACCAACCATCGTTCGTGCCAATGGCGATGAAATTCCCCCAGTTCCCCTTCGACGCGTGTCGGCCAAAATCTTGCTCAAAACAGATGAGCGGACAAACGGAAGATTTGCCGTCGTTGAAAATCGATAGAGTGTCTTGTCCTTGCAAACTTTCGGTGGTTCCTCCAAAGTCCAAGGAAAGCGATTTGAGTCCGGGAATGAGATCAACAAAAGGAATTTTCTCCACTCCTGCCACCATTTTCGATTTTTGATAGATTCCTTGAAGTGCCCCATTTCTGAACCAAAGGAAGGCATTGTAGGTTTCAACCCGTTGGCCATTGGGCGCCAACGAATCTAGAAATACCCCGTAACAAGAGGCGCCCACCACGAGGTTTTTATTTTTCAATCGGCTCGAGAGGTTCTCCAAGCTATCCCATTGCCAAATCTGTAACGATTTTCGGTCGAATCCGGCCGGAAATCGAATAGGGAAGTTTCCAGGAACAGCCGTTTCCGGCCAGATAATCCAATCTCCATTTCCCTCTTTTTCAGAAAGCAAGGCCATGGAATGGAATTGATCCGCGTATTTCCCCCAATCGTACTTTTCTTGATAGGTTTCAATGTTCGGTTGAACTACGGTTACTTCCATCATTTTGGCATTCGATCCTCTCCAACCTAATGGAAGAAAAAACAACGGAAACATGATCCAAATTGCGATAGCAATTCCTGTTTTTCTATTCCAATTAATTTCCTTCTTTAAAAGGGAAAAAACGAGTCCATTGATTCCTAAAATCCATAAACTACCCAAAGAACTTCCGGCAATTTCGTAGCCTTGTGCAAAAATGGGCCATTCAGCCAATGCATTCCCCACCGTAAGCCAAGGGAAATCCAAATCCCAATAGAAATGAATCCATTCCACAGGCACCCAAGCCACCGGCAACGAAATCCAAGCCCAACGAGCAGGAAGCCTTTTCCAAGTTCTTCTCACCAACCACCATGCCAAAGAAAATAAACCGGTATTCACGATTAAGGCTGGAACAAGGGCCATGACTTGATTTACTTCCACCTCTCCCAACCAACCGATACATCCGATATTCCAACCTAAAAAAATTACAGGGGCCCACCATACCGATTTTCCCGCTTTCCAAAGCCAGAGGAGTGGGACCCAAGCCAACATCATCAAAGGCAAAACGGAATAGGGAGGAAATCCCAAAACGAAAAACAATATGGAACCGAGAACGAAAAGGAGGTTGCGCATGTTAGGGAACTACGGTAATGGTTTTTTTAATGATTTGCGATTTTCCATCCAAACCCATGAGTTGAACCCAAATGATGTACAATCCCTGGGGTACCACACTGCCCTGGGTTCCCGTTCCGTCCCACCTCAATTCGTTGGAACTTCCAGCCAAAATTCGTTCGTAGGGATTCGCCCAAAGGAATCCTTGGGTATCGAAAATTCGAACCGTTAGCGTAGTGCCCAAGGAGGCATTAGGGATTTGAAAGAACAATAAATCTCGATCTCCATCGCCATTGGGTGTAAGGATGTCGGTACTCCACGAAATTTCATCGGGGAGAATCCCTTTGGTTTGAGAATTTGGACCGGTTGGGGTGCCGTAGCCTACGCGGGAGGAAGCGCTGTACCAATTTTGGGGTTGGGTAGAGGGCTCGTTTATGCTCAATCGTTCCAAAGCCACCCCTTTGGTATCTTTGATCAACGGGCTGTGCCAAGTTTCCGAGTATTGCAGACTATCGAGAAGAATCAAGGAGGGAGTTCTCAGCGTAATTCGGGTATCGCTTAATCCCAACGATGGAAGCGAAACGCTGATCAAATTTTTCGGATTTGGGCAATAGTATTGATTTTGAACGATGCTTGGGTTGGCTGTTAGGACGTAGTATTCACCGGGGATGGCTAGTTTTCCGTTACTCACAGTGGCAAAATCAAGGGTGTTTCCATTGGCATCTTCGGTAGAGAAAAGCAAATCTTTCACATCGAGGATTTTTTTACCGTTATGGAATAACTCCACATAATCTACACCGCCCGTTTTTGGATCAAATAAAATTTCAGAGATCAACCAATCGCCGGGTGTGGGATTTACCGGAAGACCGACCAAAGATGAATCTTTTCCGCTCAAACGGCCGTAGCACGTAGAAACACGATTCCAGGTTAACCAAAACGATGATCCTGCCACTAAACTGGAATTCAATTTCAGAAGGACCGATTGGTTCCCTCGGGCGATGATGGTATCGATCACCAGGAGCGGGGAGGAAAACCACGATTTTTGGGGAGTTGCCAACGGTTGGTTAAATTGAATTTCTACGGTGTCGGGATGAACCACCCGAATTCCTGAAACTTGGAGGGGGAGCGTATCTTGAAAGGTCCCGCGCACCGAGTTCGGTTCTCCCGGAGTTCCACCGCGCGGGTCGATGCTGCTGCTCCAATTCCCTTGGCCTATACAAGCCACTGAAAGATCCACCATTTCCAACGACCAACCCCCGCCCTTTTTTACTGAATTTTGATGCCAAGAATCGGAATAAGCCACCTGATGAATGATGTTCCCTTGGGCATTTTTTAAAGTGATTACATCGCCGGAGTTGTTCAACGACGGAAGCGTTGGAACTCCAACCACATTTCTAAAACCAATAAAATTCCCCGCCTGAGATGCCGGTGCTAAAGCCAACGAACCTCCCGCGGGGATGGATAAGTTGGGTAATACCACCGGGGTACCTCCATCGTCCAAAGTCCATCCCACCAAATCGATGGGAGTGGTTAGGCGATTGGAAAGTTCAACGAATTCCGTATTCGGCAACCCTACAGGCGGTTCGGGGTCGGGCATAAGTTCGGAGATAACGACATCACCGGTTTGGGGAATTACCAACAAGAAGGGATGGTAGGAAATGGGTTTTAGGTTGCCTTTTAGGTCAGACAATCGGCCCACCGTGAGCGAGCAAAGGGTTGAATTCGGAAGGGCCGAGGGTAGGGTTAAGGTTACCTCGGTGGCTGAGGCCGAAAGCGTA
>JAIYBD010000176.1 GCA_027488715.1 Bacteroidota bacterium
CGTGCACCGAATTGCACTTTACGCTGAAGTTGGGAATACCCATTAACACTAATAAAGAATAGAAAACAAAGATAAATTAACCGAATCATGACTTTTTTAAGACAAAAAAAACCTTTTTCAGGAACTTCCTCTTGTCAAAAATTGCTTATTTAATAAATTGACTTGGTGATTGCCCAAAAGCTTGCTTAAATGCTTTAGAGAAAGAAGCTAAATCGGCATAGCCATAAGCAAAAGCAGTATCAAGAATAGAAACACCTTTTTGTATTTCGAGTTTCGCATTCTCTAATCTTCTCCAGATTTGATATTGATAAGGGGATAGTCCAAAAACGTTCTTAAAAAGGCGAATGAAATGATATTTTGATATACCAGCCGCTGAACTTATTTCATCCAACGACAAGTTTTTAATTGCGTGCAGATCAAGCAGTTCTTTTGCTTTAAGTAATAAGCGAAAAACTTCTTCATTGGTATTTACTTTTTTAAAATTCATTTTATTCAAATGATTGAATATAAAACGCTGGTCAGTGATTATGGATTCTGCCAATGAGTAGAACAGTTCTTCCTGTAAAAACTGCATATCGTGGTTTCTTGTTTTGATTGATTCATTAATGTCAACCAATGAATAACCTAATGTGGTGTTTTTGATATTGTAGCGATTCACAAAAAACTGATCGGAGAGCAAAAATTCCGTGAGGTCTTCACCGTTCAAATCATAATAGTCGGCAACTTCAGAAATGATTTCAGAGGAAATATCAATGCAGAGTCCTTGAACAGTTTTCGGATTATCAATCTTAACAATAGAATTTGTGAAATCATTTCCAATGATATATTCACCTTCCTTAACCGAAAATTTTTTGTCATTGGAGTAATAGGTTTCTTCACCTGCTGCCACATATTTGATACCCAAACCAGTAAAAGGTGTCTCGGCTTCCAGTTTGTTGAACTCTGAAAACCGAATGGCGTTTTTATTTTCGTCTTGATATATCGTTTGATTCATGTTTGTTTTGACGAGGTTGTGGCTAACGCTCAGAGGCTTGATGCAGCGCAGGCAAACCGGCTAAACAAATATAACAAAATTCGACAGCGTTGCATTAAGCCGATGTTACCTGAATCGGCCCAATAGAATCTCGTGCTGCTCATCTCAAGTTACCAGTGGACTAGGGTAGAATCTCGTTGTTGATCTGAAGTTGCATGGAATACCAACCAAACGAGATTTTATTTCAAAAAGGCGGTATCAGGTAACGGTTTCGGGCTTGGCGAAGATGCCGATTTACACCATCTCGGCTCAGCTGAGAAGGATGCGGACAAACTATTGTTGATTAACCGAAAATGAATCTGTGGAGCACTGTCCCGATGATTGGGGACGCTCTTGCCAAACCTGTGTTAGCGGCTATACGTCACTTCAAATCATTATTTTTAATTTACCACTACAATTCCATTTTTTTGCGGCCCACAAATTTTCCATCCCTCATTCCCTTATCTCCTGGATTTCTATTTTTTTCTTTTTATGCTCAGGTATATATTCATATTCAAATACAGCCGCTAATACAAATACACTGGCGATGGGTTTTCCATTTTTTTGTGCAGGATTCCATTTGGATAATTTTCTTAAAACTCTTATGACTTCATTAGAGCAAAAGTTACCTCCAATATCTTTTAGGGTTTTTATATCGGTAATCGAACTATCAGGATTAACGGTAAATTGAATTACTACTTTGCCATGTATGTCATTATCTAATGCAATTTGGGGATAAGTCACTTCCTTTTGCATTTTTCTGAATAATTCACCATATCTAACAGACGAACTAGGGGCAATTGTATCCATCGTTAATTCTTGAGTGAGATTTAAAAACACAATATCCCATTTGTATTGAGCTTTAGAATTTGTATAAGTGTGGAGCAGGAAAAAAAGTATGAATATTGATTTAGGGGGTTGCATCTTATCTTGATTTTATGAATTAATTTGTTCGGAATCGTATTGGTAGAGTTGGGAAAGTCGCATACAGCACTGCCGCCAACATCGCTTACACGCTGTTATAAGATGTTATTTGTATATTTCAATAAAACATCGCATTTTTTCATTGAATAGTGTTGGTTCCTCGCGATTTGGTGAGTGAGCAGAATTCTGAAAAATATAAACGCTCTTACCATTAGAGGCAGTTCCCAAATGATCCATAGCATCTTGTGCCAAATCAACGGGTAAGATACCGTCGTGCGCCCCCCAAAGGATTAATGTTGGTATGGTAATTTTATACATCTGATCTGAATATCCTTTTTGTAACTCAACCACCAAATTTTTCTGAGCATAATCGCCATTTGAGTATCCGCCAGGGCTGTTAAGTGTTCCCCCAGAAAAATAAGAACGCGACGGATTGTTTATGTCATAAATGTATCCATTGGCTTTTGGAAGATACGTATCACAGTGTTTTTTCATTTGCTCAACCGTTATCATGACTGGATTCGTATTATACCAATCCAATGCTTCCTGCCAGAACGAAACATCCATTCCTGCAGAAATTTGATTCTGAGCATAATTCTTAATCCAATTAACTGACGATTCTAATCCTTTTTTAAAGTTGTGAGCGCCATCTAATTCAATCCATCCATTTACCAAATTTTGATTATTCCCCTTTATCAAAAATGCTGTACCTAATGCACCACCCCAACTGTGACCATGCAGAAATAATATCGGATTGTTGTATTTTGACTTAATTACAGCAACGAGTTTTTCCAAATCTTCAACAAACTGCTCCATAGTCATGGTTTCTGGTTGCGCTTTGCCTTGAGAACAACCAGAACCTCTCTGATCCCAATAAACCATGGTATAATCTTTTTCAAGTTCTCGATACACTTTTTGTTC
>JAIYBD010000162.1 GCA_027488715.1 Bacteroidota bacterium
TTCAAGAATTTGGTTTAACGCCACAAACCAAGGTTATTTTATTGGTGGCCAACCTAGTACCATTGAAAGGTGTGGAATTTTTGTTTCAAGCTATGGAAAAAGTATCAATAGCTCCATCCGAAGATATTCGAATTTTTATTGTAGGAGACGATCGAAACGATTATGCCAAGGAACTAAAGATTCAAGCATCTCACTCCCGATTTCCCATAGTTTTTACAGGGAAAAGAATGGATATTTCCGCATTTCATTCCATAGCAACCCTTTTTGTTTTCCCCTCTTTGAAAGAAGGCTTTGGCGTAAGTTTATTGGAGGCCCTTGCTTCCGGTACATATTCCATTGGTAGTGATATCCCTGGTATTCGGGATCAATTGAAGGATTTTCCGAATCAATTATTTCCAAAGGGCGATGTAGCTCTACTTGCTACTAAAATTCAAGAAGCACTTCATTTCACGAAAGAGGAATTACAAGAAAAAGTTGATCAACAACTGGCGGCGATTCATCATGGCCTTACCATTGAAGATGAAGTTGCACGTCATGAAGCCTTCTACAAAAAGATTCTTTCGTTAACTTAAGCGCGAATAATAAAGATAAACGATTTGATTTTTTGGATCTTCTTCGTTTTCGAAAGCCCAGATACACCGTTTGTTTTTGGTAATTGGATAGGATCTTCCAAGGCATGCTCAAAGAAGTCAATCACATGAGAAGACTTGATGGCGTAAGAAACACCATCGGCACTACCGTTTTTAGCTGAAATCACCCCAATCACATTCCCTTGTTCATCAAATAAGGGCGATCCTGATTGTCCGGGATTCACCGGAACAGAAACTTGGTATTTCAGCGTATCACCGTTATAGCCATTCAAAGAGCTCACACTTCCTTCTCCAAAAACAATGTCTTCCTTAGGAAAACCCAAAGTGAAGACATCTTGGGCGAGATTCACTTTGGAAGATTTGATGGGATAAGGAATCCGAGATAACCCCGTGAATCGCTCGTCGTCGATCTTCACCAATACCAAATCGTATTTGGAATCCCTCGCAACCACCCGAGCCGAATATTCACTTCCATCCTCCGGATTTTCCAATTGAACATCCGACTTGTTTCCAATAACGTGGGAGGAGGTAAGGAAATATCCTTCAGCATTCACAGCGAAGGCTGTTCCTGAAAACACCTCTTCTTCCGATTCGATATTCCTTAACTGTCGATTCGAATGCCTAGCTTTTGGGGTAGATCTCGCCAATAACTGCTCTCCGTTGGCCTTTTGCTTTTGTTCCCATTCGTATCCAAACCAGGCGCCAACGGCAATCAAAGCAGAAGCCGAGGCCGCAATCGCCCATCGTGAAATGGAATTGGAGGGACTAGGTTTGCTTTTTGTTGATTTGATTTGTTGGTGAAAACCAAGGATATGTTCCCGATGTGCATTTCTTCTCGTCACAACCTCCATTCCTTTGCGGAAATTCAAGTGCGACTCGTATAAATTCTTTAACGTAAGGTTGGACTCCAATTCTTGGAAAAACAGGGTTCTTTCTTCTCGACTACCTTCGCCAGAGGCCATTTTTTCAAATAGCTCGTTCATTTCTTCGCTGAATGGGTTCATCCGTTTCTTCGTTTTTGTCCAACCGCAACCAATTTTTTTAACCGCATCAAACACTTGTATTTCTGTGTTTTAGCGTTATCGGCATTGGTATAGCCGTGTTTGTTGGCGATCGCCTCCATACTTAGTTTCTGAAAGAAGAAATCGGTTAAGACCGATTTGCAGGGTTCGCCCAATTGGTCCAATCCCAAATACAAATCGTCGTATTTCTGTTCTTCTTCCAAAAAGCGATCCACGTTCTCACTTACATCGGGCAATTCATCAGCAAATCGTTCGTCGATGACGAAACTTTGTTGCCCGAGTACCCTCAAACGTTTGAACCACAAGTTTTTGGCAATGGCGTACAGATAGGTGCTGATCTTTACGGTAAGTTCGAAATTCGGATTCTGAATATTATCCAAAAAGATGAGAAACGCCTCTTGATAGATATCCTTCGCATCGTCGGTATCACCCCGTTGGGCAACAATCATCCGTTCGATGAGGGAATAATGTTCAGCGTAAATCTTTCCGGTAATAAATCGGTCACCCGATCTCAAACCATCTAAGTCGTTCAGCGACATATCGGTTCGTACTTAATTCTCAACTTCATAAAAAGGTAACCCACAACTTCAAAAATAAGTCAAAGTATGGATTGTAGCACCTCAAAAAGTCTATTTTTTTGAATCAATTTTAATTCGGCCTTGCCCTTGTTTTCGGTATTACCGGGTCCGCAAAAAACCTGATTGAATCCTAGCCTTGATGCCTCATTGGTCCGTTGCTCCAATCGATGAACCGGCCGAATCTCTCCACTTAATCCCACTTCTCCACAAAAAACAGTTAACTCGGGTAGCGGTGTATCCCTAACGCTGCTGGCAATGGCGGCACAAACGGCCAAATCTAAAGCCGGATCCTCCACCTTGATGCCACCCGCCATATTCAGGAATACATCCATTTGGCCCAATCGGAAGCCCATTCGTTTTTCCAAA
>JAIYBD010000177.1 GCA_027488715.1 Bacteroidota bacterium
GTTCCAGGGGCTTCTGCAACCAACACCATTTTGGTGATGCCAGATTCAGGTGCTACCGTGAATATTGCTGTTCCAACAGCTGCCGCAGCAGGATATGCTTTAAACATCAATCAGGCTGACTACGTGACCATTCAGGGATTGAATATTTCTCGTACTGCTGGTGGTACTGCTGGTTATGCGGTGTTGTTGAGTGGCGGTAACGAAGGCGTTGAGATTCGTAATTGTAACATTTCGGTGATCACAGGAACTGTCACAACTTTGGTGCCCATTTACAATGCCTCTACTGCTGCAGATTCCATGGATAACATCAAAATTGTTGGCAATACCATTACTAACGGTTATTACGGTATGTATTTGTACGAAGCATCTGCTAGTGCAGCTACAGGTACTGTGATTGATAGCAATACTTTCAATGGACAGTACTACTACGGTATTTTCACCTATTACCACAATGGTCTGAAAGTTCGCAATAACACGATTAACAAGAATGTTAATTCAAATACCATTAACTATGGAATTTATTCTTACTATGGTAATTCCAATGCTACTGTTGGACAGTCTGAGATTTCGAATAACACGGTTATTGGAAATAATTTAGCAGCCAACACCACCTATGGAATTTATTCTTCTTACTACACAGGTGGTATGAACATCTACAATAACTATGTTCGTGGAACTAGCCGTTTGTTGTATATTTATGGTAACACCTGGGATGGAAATACAGCGTATAAAACGCGTGTTTACAACAACCAGTTCATTCAAGAAAACGGAACTTCTGCTTTGCAAGGTGTTCTTTACATGGCATCTAATGGTACCAATCCATTCGTTGCTGATGTTGTTCACAACAACATTGTGATTAATTCGGTTACAGGTTCTGGAGCTGCCGGTGTGGTATTCCAAAATGCTGGGGTTCAAGATTCGTTGGTATTTGCGAATAACAACATTCAAACTTTGGCTGGTGCTATTCCAGTATTGATTTATGCTACTCCTGGAGCTAATGGTTTGGTGGATCGCAATAACTACCGTGCTGATAATGCCTCTTGGTATGCGGGTGTATACAATACTACCGCTGGTAACTGGACCGTTTATTCGGATAAGTCTTCATGGTACGCTGTAACCGGTATGGATACGAACTCTTTAAGCGTAGATCCTGGTTATTTGTCGGCGACTGACTTGCACGTAACCAACCAATTGTTGGATGGCACAGGTACATACTTGGCCGATTATCCTACGGATATGGATGGTCAAGTGCGTAATTCTACAACACCTGATATTGGTGCTGATGAATTCACGCCTTCATCTTATGATGTGGCTATCGTTTCTTCTCCTTACCCTGTTTATGTTGGAGGTTGTTCTGCTTCTGCAAACGATAGCATTGTGATTCGTTTGAAGAACTTTGGTACTGCTACAGTAACCTTTGGTGCTGGTGATAGCTTGTACGTTACAACTTCAGGTGTAAATCCGCAGAATTACGGTGTTGCTCTTTCTGGTAGCATCATTTCTGGTGGAACCATGGATGTAACCGTTACAAATTCGTATAACTTAGCCATCGTTGGTACGCATACCATCGACGCTTACGGAGTATTCAATTCGTTTGCTGATGGTTATGCTGGAAACAACAACATGGTTGAGCGCAGCGTAAATCGTCCAGCTTCAGTAACTGCAACCAATACTATTCCTTTCAACCAAGGATTTGAAGGCGATATCACGACTTCTTGGACCAATGCTGGAACGAAGAACTGGATCACTAGAACAGGTGCTGGAACGACGTCTACCACAGGTCCCTCTGGAGCATTCCAAGGTACTCGTTACTTGGTTGTTCCTAATACAGGAGCTACAACCATTGATAATTATGTGATTGAGTCTCCTTGTATGGATCTTTCTGGTATGGGTTGTGCTGCGGCTACCTTCCGTACGTTCATGTATGGTGCTAATATTGGTACCCTTCGTTTGGAAGCTTCAACCAATGGTGGTCAAACGTGGAATACCGTTTGGACTCGTACAGGTCAAGTTCAAACCTCTCGTGCTCAAGCGTGGACGAACAACACTGTTGATGTTGCTTCTTACGCTACATCTTCTACTTCCTTCCGTTTCCGTTACGATGGAATCGTAGGTACTTCTACGATGGAAGTTGCGGTAGATACTTTCCGATTGGCACCATCTACATCAACCACTTTGGCTTCTGATGCGAATCGTACGGCGGGTTCTACATGTGATATCTTCACTTTTGTTGATCGTACCGCTCCTGCTTCAGTTTCTCGTCGTTGGAAGATTTCTCCGCCAAACTTTAGCTTGTATGGTGGAACAACCTTAACGGATAGTGTACTTCGAGTAACCTTTACGAATTCAGGTGCTTATGTTGTTTCTTTGGATACTGTAACTACGGTTTGTGGAAACACTCAAGTAGGTCCTGGTACTTCTACGAAGATCATTTCTATCGCAGCTCCTTCTGGTGCTGCTGGTCAGTGGACTGGAGCTCAAGATGCCGATTGGAACAACGGTTGTAACTGGGCAGATGGAAATGTTCCCGGTTCTGGAATCGTTGTTACCATTCCTGCCAATATGCCCAACTATCCTTCGGTTTCAGGAAATGTTACCGTGAATGATTTGAGCATTGCTTCAGGAGCCAATATGGATATCAATTCGGCGAATACCGTTACTGTTTTAGGTAATATTAATGTAAGTGGTTCGGTTTCTGGAAATGGTAACATCAAGGTTGCTGGTTCTGGTAATCAAAATAGTACTGCTGGTTATATGCCATCTACAGTTATTGGTAAGGACACTGCTTCTCAAAATCAAAGCCTTATCCTTTCTGGTTCTCAGTACGGTTTGGTGATGGATTTTGCTAGGGCAGCTACCCTTCAATCGGTGGATGTAAATGTGAATAACACAACAACTCCAATCACGATTGCACTTCGTAACGCTTCCAATGTAACCGTTCAGTCAACCACCTTTACTCCAAATGGAACCAATGGTTTCCAAACGGTGAATTTGAATTGGTTAGTTCCTGCTGGAACAGCCTACAAGTTGGTGATGATTACCCCAGCTTCGGGTTCTGCTACATACGGAATGTCAACATCTGGAATTACTTATCCTTATGCTGCATCTAATTACGTAAATATTACAGCATCTTGGAATGGAGTATCTACAACGACAACTTCTTACTACCACTTCTTCAATGTTCGTGTTGCTGGAGGTACAACTTTGGCCAACTTAAACCTAGAGAAGACTTCAGGAGATGTTGTTTTGCAAGATAACGTTGGTACCAAGTCATTAACATTGAACATTGGAAATGGAGTTGTTAAATCGTCAGGAATTGTTGACCAAGATTTGCAAACGAATTACGATAATGTGTACATTACGGATGGTTCTGCCTCTGCTGTAACTCGTATTGGTGGAACAGATTCTACCAACTACATTCAGGGCCGTATGGTTCGTAACGTTTCTTCGGGTGCAACAGGAACGTATTTGTTCCCTGTTGGATTCTACAACACCAAGGGAGATACCACGGATCGTCGTAACGGTAAAGTAAAAGGCTTCTACACCCCAATGGCTGTTCAGTTCACAACGGGTTCTGCAACCAATGGTACGTTGACCGGTAGCTACTACGATTACGATCCAATGTGGTACACAGGAAACATCAACAACAAGGATACTGTTGCCGGCGCTTACGATTTGTTTGACTCGGTTTCTGGTGGCGCTGTTGACGTGAAGATGAATGCACTTTGGAGAGTTGAGAATGAAGGTCTTTCGAACTTCGTTTACAACTGGGAAGTTGCAGGTATGACCTTCGATTCTACTGGAAACGTTGGTGATGAGCTAGCTGGTTCTACGCTTCGCCTTGTGAAGAAAGAAACCTGGAATGCAGGAAACTGGGAATTCCAAGGAAAGAATGCCGTTGCTGGTTTGATTAGCGACTTCACTGCGAAGAATGCTGCACGTCGCGATAGCTTGACTTCGTTCAGCTCTGTTTCTGTAGCCGGTAACGGTCGTGGAAAATCTGGTGAAGGTCTTCCAGTTGAATTCGTAAGCTTCACTGCTAAGAAATCTGATCGCAACGCGGTACTAACTTGGGTTACTGCTGCCGAAATCAATGTGAATGCATTTGTTATCGAGCGTTCTATCGATGGTAAAAACTTCGAAGAAATCGGTCGCAAGAATCCACAAGGACCAAGCACATACAACTTCACCGATCTACGTCCTGTTTCTGGAACCAACTACTATCGCATCAAGACCATTGATAACGACGGTTCTATCGGTTACAGCCCAGTTCGTAGCTTGCAATTCACCGATGCTATCTCTTCGATGAATGTATTCCCGAACCCATTCGTTTCGAACTTGGGAGTTGAGTTGAATGCATCCAAAGCTGGAGTTGCTCAAATCACCATCATGGACGTAACTGGCCGTAAAGTGTTGATGAGCGTTAATAGCAACGTGAAGAATGGTAAAAACTTCATCCAATTGCCACAAGCCGATGACTTGGCTACTGGTTCTTACCTTTTGAAGGTAGAATTCGCAGGCGATATCGTTTGGACCAAATTGGTGAAAAACTAAGAACCAACCTTTCTATTCATAAAAGAAAAGGGGCTGCCATTTGGCGGCCCCTTTCTTTTTCAGCCTTATGCTTCTTGTGGTTCCGCTTCACGTACCGCAGCAACAGGAAGCAATTCTTTTGCGTTCACTTCAATCGCTACGTGCTCTTTCCCGTCTTTGTCCATGTACTTGCGTTTTACCAGCTTCCCTTCGACTTGGACTTTCATCCCTTTCTTCATTTGCTGGCCCGCAAAATCGGCCAATTTTTCCCAAGCTACCACGTCGTGCCACGTCGTTATTTCCTTGAATGTTCCATCTTTTTCTCTTTGAAATTCATTCGTAGCCATCCCAAATCGGGCTAACTTTTTCCCTTCTCCAAGGTATCTTACTTCAGGGTCGCGACCCAGGCGCCCTAAAAGCTTACAATAATTTTTCA
>JAIYBD010000018.1 GCA_027488715.1 Bacteroidota bacterium
AACCCCTAACTTTACTTCCGGGGAGGGGTTGGTGTTCCCTGAGTTCCATCGAAGGGCGTAGTCCCCGTTTTCTTTAAGTTGTTTTTAAAATTCGCTCTGCGGTTTATCGGACGGTGGTCTCGAAGGGGATTTATCCCCCATGGATGCATTCATTTTTTTTGAAAACCTATTTCAGGACGAGACATTGTCCTAATATAAGTTTAAATAATCTTTCCATAGGTTCTTTTTTGGTGTAAACCTATTTCAGGACGAGACATACAGTGGCACCTTCGATTAGAATCAGAGACCGCCCTTTGACAATAATGGCTCTGACTTTATCCCGACGGATGTCGGGATATGGTTCCTGAGTTTATCGAAGGACTCGAGGACCGGGAGAGGCCTCTATCCGTTTTTAAACGTTTATAAACGTTTCATATACGGCTCTGCCCTGCATCCCATCCGAATTTCGCGGCATGAATCGGAAAATTCGAGCTATTCAATGGGGCGAAATCCCCTTTTTCTTCATCACCACCCCGCTGGCCATTGCTATCACGATCGTCTATTTCTATCCCCAAACTCATTTCTCGGCCCTTGCTCTGTTTTCTACCGCAACACTTCCCCTGCTCTCTTTCTTCATTCCCCTTTCGCCCTTCCATTTCCTCTATCCCATTCGAAACGCCCTTGTTCCCCTTCTTGCCCTCACCGCGGTTTTCCTGCTTTGGATCCTTTCCCAACAAACTTGGCGGAAGTACGCCGTAAAGTCGGGCAACACCCACCAATTAACCATTGTGGAAGTGAAGAAGAAATCGTCCTTTGCGAAGTTTAACGATGGGGAAGTGGTGTTCCTGCGGTCCAACCAATTCCAAGCGGGCGACCAAATTACCGTGGAAGGCACCCTCCGACGTATTCGCCCGAAACGCTTGGCCGACACTTCCGATTTCGATTTTTACACCTATGCCACCCGAAAAAACATCCGTTATTCCCTCAAACCTCATCGGGTAGCGCTAGTGGGTCGCGCGCCTTGGACCAGCATTCAACTGCACGCCCTTCGATGGCGCGACCACCTAGGCCAATCCCTCACCCAAGGTTCCCGCTACGGTGGATGGGTGAAAGCGATTTTGTTTGGGGACGATCGGGAAATTGAGGGCGATGCCCTCACCCTATTTCAACAAACGGGAACCCTGCACGTGCTGGCGGTTTCGGGCATGCACGTGAGCGTCCTTTTTACCGTGGTGGATGCCCTTCTTAAACTTCTACCGGGTTTTCGGCGCTGGCCATGGATTCGATTTTTGGCGGGAAATGGAACGCTCTGGATGTATGCGTTGGTTTCCGGATTCACGCCCAGCATCGCCCGATCGGCGTGGATGTTCAGCCTCGGCAGCCTCGGCAAACTGATCCATCGCGAAGGAATTGCGCTCAACCATTTGTTTGCCTCGGCCTTTTTCATCCTCCTGCTCGAACCCACTCACCTGTTTCACCTCGGCTTTCAACTGAGTTTCATCGCCGTGGGATCCATCCTCCTGTTTGAACCGTGGTTTACGCACCTTTTTTCATGGAATTCGTGGGTAGGGAAAAAGTTGGGAGCTGCCCTAGGCGTTTCTACCGCAGCCCAATTCGGAACAGCTCCGCTCGGATTTTTCTACTTTCACTCCTTCCCCATTTGGTTTTTGCCAGCCAACCTCATCGCTGTTCCCCTGAGTTCATTCCTCCTATTGCTCTTCCTTCTCCTTCTACCGCTCCACCTCTTCCTCCCCAACTCCATCCGCCTTTTCCTTCTCGATCAACCCATTCACACCTTCATTCGCATCATGTCGGTTTTTGAAAACCTTCCCTATGCTTCCCTCACGGGCGAAATTTCTTGGGAACAAGTTTGGATATTTTTTCTGGGCATCCTCCTATTTCGAAATGCCATCATCTTCCCATCCATTCAACAGGGAATCATGATTCTGCTCATTTTTCTGGCAGGAATCTTGTGGCCTTTTTATGGATAAAATCCGCGAATTGCATTTTGAATCTCCCCTTTTCGTTTTTACTTTTATTCACCCCAAATCATGATTCGAAAATCCATCTCCGCCCTTCTTTTTACTTGCATCACCCTGGCCGGAATCGGCTGTTGGGATTTTGGATACGAAGAAAATCAGTACGTTTCTCCCTTCGATGAAAACATCTTGGTCGCTCCGGATTTAATGCCCTTTTTATTCTCGGCCCACGATTTTCACTGGAGTTTTGATTCTTTAACGAAGGGAAACTTGCTTTCGTCGGAAGATCGATGGGTGGAGCATTTCCAAAAAAACTATTCGAAAAAAGACGTTGAGCAATTGATTGTTGATTGGAGTAATGAAGATTTTCAGCACGGATTGATGAGCAAGCAAGACACGTTCAACAATCCCCTGCTTACCGATTTAAGGAATGGAAAGCATCCGTTGGAACGACGGTACTTGTTATTGGCCCACCAAAGTTCTTCCTTTAAGCAACGGGACGAATGGGCCAATTTCTTCAGTTGGTGGGACATCAGCTACAAAATAGAAACCGAAGAAGATGCCCGGGATGTTGATTCGGCAACCACCTCTGATGGAACAGAAAATGGAATTAACGTTGTAGGACTGGAACGAGAAAAAAAGAAAGAAGCCGAAGCTGCGAGGTTGCAAGATTCGCTTTTGGTTTCCCGGACTCGGGCGCGAGAAGAACTGATTCGTCAATTCGAACAGCTTCGAGGAA
The DNA here is from genome assembly GCA_027488715.1 of Bacteroidota bacterium. Classification (GTDB taxonomy): domain Bacteria; phylum Bacteroidota; class Bacteroidia; order UBA7662; family CANHCV01; genus CANHCV01. Next base: position 2,698 of record JAIYBD010000018.1, read on the forward strand.
AAACCAGCAGCAAAGAATTGCAGGAACGCATCGATTATCAAATTTTGGTTCTGAATTTTTACCAGCCGATGGGTGGGAATTTCGAAAAGATTTTCAAAAAAACCTATCCGCAGCCCCAACCAAAATCCATTTTTTATTGGATGGCCTACGATCACTGGGCGGGAACCCCCACCCGAGAAATGCAGGAAGATCATGCCTTGGATTGGGTTCGCATCTTTCTAAATGCGCCCTCCCTTCGAAAAGGAGCCATGGCTTCTTTCCCCGAGCAAAACGACGATTCGTGGGAAGGGCTGATGAATTGCACCCAAAACAAAGAGGAAAAAGTAGGTTTATGGCTGATGTTGGCGACCCAACAACCCGAAATTACCGCTTACGCCTTCGAACAGGCCTTACAAATTTCACCCCATTCTCCGCTCACCGATTTATTGATGGTTCGCGAAATCCAACTCTTGGAGGGTCAATTTCATCTCCAAGAAAATCGTTTGGAAACCTATCCCTACACTCCGGGAATAACGTACGAATACCAAGGTTGGGAAGTAAAACAGCAGTTGAAGGAGTTGGCTTTTCGGTGGAATGCCCTATTTAGGAAACATGAAAACAACCTCACCGAAACCCAGCATTTGGGATGGGCTTATCTGCAACATTTAGCAGGAAATGACGAAGATGCGGTGGAAACCCTACAAGACTTTCACCCCAAAAATGGGAACATTCAACGCTCGAAAAAGGTATTCCAGATTTTGGTTCAGCAACAACTGAATTACCGGGAAGGGTGGAACGAAAAACAAGATCAACAAACGGCAAAGGATTTGGAATGGCTTTCCCAATTCCCAGAATTTGATCGCATTTCGATGAAAAAAGGATGGTCGTATGGAGCATGGGAAAACTCAAATGGGATGTCTGATGTGCCCTACGATGGCCGCATTTTCGAGTCGAATGAAACCTATCCTTATGCGGCCATGCGGGATGGATTGCGCATTTATCTGTACGAATACATGCGCCACCGAAGCGAGGAAGAAGATCCATTCGAAAACCCATCTGCACCCAAATCGCTGGCCATGTGGTTTCTATCCCCTCATATTAACGTATACGATTACCCCGAGAATTGGGATGCAGCAGGAATCGTGGAACTCATCCATCACCCCGAACATCAATCCAAAACCGATCGGTGGTTTTTTCAACACCTGCCTTCTTCCATCTCACAAACCGTTTCTTTGGGTGAAGCCCGGAATTGGGAAGATTCAACGTTCTCCCTACCCATCAATGCCGATTTCTGGAATGAAATTGCCGGGGAATTGGCGCTTCAACGCCGGGATTACCTTTCGGCAAATACCTTTTTCAACAGCATCCAACACCCGGAACGCTTTCCCCGGTTGAAGTTGAATTCCAACCCCCTACTCCTTCCCTCCATGGATGTTTCTGATTTGGCGAATTCCTGGTTCAACATCCGCCCCATTACCGATAAAATCGCCTTGTCTGAAGCCCTAGCGCAGCTTTCGCAGCGAACCGCTCAAACCGAAATGTCTGATAAACAGGCAATGGCCTGTTGGATTCAAGGAATTTTAGAATTCAACACTTCCTATGCCGGCAATTCGTGGAATGCAAGTCGGTACGCGTGGAGTTACAACGACCCCGAGGTTTTTCAAACGGACGTTTATTGGCGAAAGAACAATTTACCCGACGAGAAATATTTCGACAGCGAACATCCGAAAAAATTGGTTTTTACTGCCTATCAGCATTTTGAAACCCAAAAGAAAGGAAAAGAATTTGCTGCTGGATGCGCCATCAGCTTACTTCAAATGAATATTGATGGAAACGACTCTTATTGGTCATACCGCAGCAATACCCCGGCAAATCACCAATCAGCGATGATGATTGAGTGGTTGCAAACAAAATTTTCCAAAACAAAAACCTTCCGAACCTTTGAAAAAAACTGTCCTGAATATGAAGTTTACGCCCTTTCGAATTGGGATTAATCTAATCCTTGGATTGGCCAGCTTGGCCGCATTTGCGCAACCCCTCACCTTGGAAAAAATCATGAGCGGCCAGGATTTTGTCGGTTACTGGCCCGAAAATCCGCGTTGGAAACAAAACGAAAACGGATTTTTGTACGAGCACCGGGTGTTGGGCGATTCGGTGAGTCGAACGTGGTGCTACGATGTAAAGAACGGAAAAACCCGTTTAGCTACCGCAACCGATTTGTCGGAAGTTCTCCCCTTTTTGGTTTGGAATCCTTCCTTTTCCAAAGCCCTGTACACCAAAAAGGGAAACGTTTATGTTTGGAATGAAATCTCCAAATCCGGACAACTCGTTTTGGATTTGGAATCGCCTTGCTCCAACCCGCAATGGGTGGAGGGAGGATTCGCCTTTCAATGCGATCAAAGCATTTATGTTTTTCAGAATCAGCAGTTGCAGGTTTTGGGAAAGTTTGGTGACGAGCGAAAAGCGTCGCCTTCCAACGATTTAACGGCGAAAAACGAGTGGCTCAAAAACCAACAGAAAGAGTTGTTTTTGGTGTTGCAAGACCGCGCTCGCAACCAAAAGCTATCCAAAACTGCACAAATCAACGAGTCGAACATCACCTCCGGTTTATTCCCCTTGGGAGGTAAAAACCTGGAAAATTGGAACATTTCGTGGGACGCAAAACAACTTATTTACGTGTGCAGCAGCAACAACACCGATGCCGATGAAACCAGCATGCCCGTTTGGATCACCGAAAGCGGATACGTTAAAACCCAACCTGCCCGAGCTAAGGTGGGAGAAAAAATCGGAGAAGGATTTTTGCATTGGGCCATCTTGGATCAAGGGAAATGGTCGTATTCGGTATTTAACGACACCTTGTCTGGGCAGTGCTCGCACCCAAAAGAATTAGCCATCAAGGACCGTGCTTCGAAAAAAGCCGTTCAGTTTTTCGGATTGTACCGCTCTCCCATCGGAAATCAATTTGTTGTGGAGGTTCAATCCAACGACAACAAAGACCGATGGATTGGCATTTGGAAAAACGGGAAATTTGTGGAGTTGAATCATCAACACGACGATGCCTGGATCGGTGGTCCGGGAATTTCCTCTTGGCGTTCCGGAGATTCTGATTTTGGTTGGTTCGACGCCAAGAACATTTTCTATCAAAGTGAAAAAACAGGATATTCCCATTTGTACCTGCAAGATGTAGAAACGGGACAAGTGAAAGCCCTCACCGCGGGAAATTTTGAGGTGATGAATCTGCAGTTTTCCCCTCAGAAAAAGGTGTTTTTTGCCAACATGAACAGGGAAGAACCCGGACGATTTTTGCCTTGCAAAATCGATCCCAAATTGCCCTTGGGATGGGTTTCTCTGCTTCCTCCAAAAAAATTATTCGGAAAAGATCCCGGATTTACTGAAATTTTTCCATCCCCCAGCGGGGATCAGTTTGCGTTTCGATTCTCCACCATGGAACAGCCGTGGGAATTGGCGGTACAAGAAAAAGGGAAAATGATTTGGAACATCATCACTCGCTCGACTTCCCCCGAGTTTGAAAAGTACTCGTGGAACAAGGGGAAAGTGATTTCTTTTCCCGGCATGGATGGCAAATTGGTTTACGCTCGTTTGTACCAACCGGAAAAGGCGGTGAAAAATTCGGCCGCGGTGATTTTCGTGCACGGAGCCGGTTATTTGCAGAATGCCCATCATTGGTGGAGCAATTACTACCGGGAATTCATGTTCCACCACTTTTTAACCGAGCGAGGATATACGGTTTTGGACATCGATTATCGGGCTTCGAGCGGCTACGGCCGGGATTGGAGAACTGCCATTTACCGTCACATGGGAGGTTGGGATTTGAACGATCACCTTTCCGGCCGTTCGTATTTGGTGGAACAAATGGGAATCAATCCGAAAAAAGTTGGGATGTATGGCGGTAGTTACGGCGGTTTCATGACGTTGATGGCGTTGTTCACGACACCCGACTCGTTTGCGTGCGGTGCGGCGTTGCGTTCGGTGACCGATTGGGCGCATTACAACCACGGCTACACTTCGAACATCTTGAATACGCCGGAAACCGACTCGCTTTCGTACGCTCAAAGCAGCCCCATCAACTTTGCGAAAAACCTCAAAAATCCGTTATTGATGTTGCATGGCATGGTGGATGATAATGTTCAATTTCAAGACATTGTACGCTTGTCTCAACGTTTGATTGAACTTGAAAAAGATCAGTGGGAATTAGCGGTTTACCCGGTAGAAAACCATGGATTTAAAGAACGGAGTTCTTGGCTGGACGAATACAAGCGTATCTTTAAGCTTTTCGAACAACATTTATTGCATTAAACCATGAAGACTTTTTTTCTACTGCTTTCGTTCTTCCTTCTTACTACGGGCAGTTTTGCTCAGGTTGTACCTCCAACATCTTTGCGGGTGTACAATCAAAATCAAGGAAATTGGGAATTGGGCAATGGGTACGAAATGCGTTACCATGGCTCTGGGAAATTGGCTTCCATCACCGAAATTGATTCCATCGCCAATGTGGTATTATCGACTCGTTTTTTTGAGTACGATAGCTTAGGTCGTTTATTCTTAGATTCTACCCAATTTTTGGTTTCTGTTGGAAACTACGCCTTCGAATCGCGTTCTTTTGAGTACGGCCCCAATGGAAAAATCATTCGATTAAAAGGCAAAAGCAATGACCCCAATAATTCGTATCAGAATGAAAAAGAATACTGGTACAATCCCGGTTTTCGTGGATTCAGCAGTTCCATTCGAACCATCAACTCAGCCACGTTCGACACCTTAAATCGATACATTCGATCCCCATTTTACGATACCCTGTATTATTCCTCTACCTCATTGGGGATTTATCAAAAATTTAAAGTCGAAGCTTGGAGAGATTCCGCCGATTTAATTCCATCGGTTTACACGTCTTTCAATGCTCAAGGATTGCCTTTTGCTCGAGATAGCGGGATTTTCAATTCAGACAAATTGCCGCTAACGAGAAGGATTTATACGTATCAAAACAATGTTCAAACGGGGTTTTACGACAATTTCTACAGCTATTTCCCATCGATACCAAAAGAATTGGTTCATCAACCCAATCCCGAACTCTCCATTCATGACATCAGCGGTTTAACCTACTTCCGCGGTGCAGTTGCTGTTCAACCGTCCCAAGGGAATTCCGATTCGGATTTTAATCTTCAATACGGCCCCAATAATCGATTGGAATCTTATGTTCGAAGGAACAACACCCAAGGAGTTGCTACCGACACCAAGATGGTTTTTGGTTATGGAAGATTACAATCCCAGAAAATGGAATCGTTGAATGCGTTGATTTTCCCTAACCCTTGTCGAGAATTCCTTCACATTCAAGCGCCCATGGGATCAAGCGTTCGCATTTCCGATTTGGCGGGAAGAACCCTTCAACAGTTTCAATTTCAGGGAGAGACGTTGAACACCGAAAGCCTTCCAACGGGAATCCTTTTCATTACGATTCAAAAAGAGAATCGAACTCAAGCATTCAAACTCATCAAACTATAATTTTTTTAGGGGCTGATCGGGCTTGGCATACGAAAGCCGAGCGAGTTGACTCGTAACGTGGTACGAATCCAAGCCTGAAACGGTCACCGTTCCCGCTTTTTCCAAGTCAACCCATCCATCGGTGGAAACACAATCGTTGGGAACGGACACTTCCACGATTTCAGCAATCACCATATGAGTGCCGTTGATTTTTAAATCGTGAATCTCTCGGCATTCGGCCATCCATTTCACCTGACTTTCCATAACCAAGGGAGCCGAATATCCGTCCCAATGCTCGGGAGTTAATCCAACGGCATCGAACTCGGAAATTTCTCTCGGGTAACGCGCCGAAGTTTGGTGCGCTTTTTCAAAGAACTCCTCGGTAACGTGATTCACCGAAAATTGGCCGGTAGCCTGGATGTTTTCAAAGGTATGCCGATCGGATTTATCGGGGCGAACGATGATTCCAAACAAAGGCGGGTTAGCCCCGATATGAAAAAGCGAACTAAAAACGGCAAGATTGGGTTGGCCATCGGCCGATTTCGTTCCGATGAGAACCAAACTTTTGAATCCGCCCAACGCGTTGATGAATGCTGCTCGAACCCGTTGATCCATGTCAGCCAACTCGGTTTTTCTTACCTTCATGATGCTTTACTTTTTCTTTTTTTAGCCGATGGTCGGACGTGTTTTTCCAAGATGCGTGATTTTTCGGCTTGCACCGACTGATTTTTCCGCCATCCCCAAATTTTTTCCCGGTGCAAGGGAAGAACCACATCTTGAATAACGATGGGCGCTGGATAATGTTTTCCCAATTCAAAACCGAGATATTCTCCTTCCAAAGCCGTACACTTCCAAGGCTCGTGAATGAGGTGCGGAGGCAAGTCCCGCAATTCGGGAACCCATTTTTTGATGAATTCTCCTTGCGGGTCGTGCTCTTGCGATTGCTTCACCGGATTGTAGATGCGGATGGTATTGGTTCCTGTTACGCCGGCTTGCATCTGAAATTGAGGAAAATGGATCCCCGGCTCGTAATCCAAAAACAAGCGCGCCAGGTGATAAACGCCCAACCGCCAATCCTGAAACAAATGATGGCACAAGAAACTAACCACCATGGCGCGCATTCGAAAGTTAATCCATCCCGTTTGCTGCAAACACCGCATGCAAGCATCCACCAACGGATATCCGGTTTCACCCTTTTCCCAAGCCATCACCCAATCCAATCGGTCCTCCCGTTCCAGTTGTTCGTACCCCCGATTCACGCACAAACTTTCGTATTCCACTTCCATTTCAAATTTTTGAATGAAGTGATCGTGCCATTTCAGGCGAGTCATCGCTCCCAGCAATCCCTTTTTGTTTCCCCCATTTTTAGCGGAATCGTTCATGGCTTGTACGGCTTGACGGATGGAAAGATTCCCCCAGCTGATGTAGGGCGACAATCGCGAACAGGACCATCTGCTTTCGGCCGGTTTAGAGATATGGAAGGAGTAATTTTTTGCGCGATCGGAAAGGAAAGATTGCAAGTACCGTTGCGCAAAATCCTCTCCCGGCGGCTGAAAGTCGGCCAAATCTTTGGACCATGTTTCCTGCAATTCAGGCGCTACCGGAAACGGATTTGGCGGAAAAACCAGTTCTTGTTTTTTAAAGGAGGGATGTTGTTGGGGCATGGACATGAATTGGTACCACTGCTGGTCCCAACCTACCCGGTTTTTCTTTCCCCGAACAACGCCGTCTTTTTGATATTCTATCCATTTCACACCCTCGGCTCGAAAC
>JAIYBD010000225.1 GCA_027488715.1 Bacteroidota bacterium
ACGTTGTTGTAAAACTTATTTGGAGCAGAAGCATCCCCATCCATCGCACTCAAATACAACGCATAATTTCCTTGTTGACCCAAAAACTTGTTGCTGTAGAAATTAACGTTATCGCAAGAAATTAAATAACTTCCGAAGGAAAATGTAGAATAACCAGTGAAATTGTCTTCAAATCGATTCCCAAACATGGTAAGATTCGATTGATACAAAATATAGGCTCCATAGTAAGCCGAGTTCTTGATGACGTTATTCGAAATTTCGTTGGTGTTATCGCGTGAAGAAACACTAGAACCCGAAACATATAAACCATAATAGCCATTTTCAATGGTATTGTTGGTAATCACACTGTTACCTGTACGCTCGATGTTCAACGTTCGATTGAACGTGTTTCCACCATTCAAATTATGAATGAAGCGACATCCTTCCACACGAATATCGGTACATCCCGTAATATTCAAAGGATAATCACCCGTCGCAAAGGTTGTCCCCGTACGAGAAATCGTTAAATCATTCAAGTGTACATTCTGAACGTTATCCAATCGGAAAACGCATCCCGTAGGATTGGTAATCACCACATCTTGGGCACGACCCGTAGCCGACTCAAAATTCAAAATGTAAGAATTTAATCCAGCGATTGGTCCACGCAGCGTGTGAGTTCCGGTGTACGTTCCAGAATCAATGCGAAACGTTACGTTTCCAGCAATACCACCACACTGAACCGCAGCAATCGCATCAGCCACCGTCCTAAAATTAGTCCCAGCGCGATTACCAACCGTGTACGTACCGCCATTCATCGCAAAGCAAATGGTGGTGTACAACGTATCATTGAATGGATTCAAATCGGGATTTACGTTATTCGGTCCTTTCACCCAAGATTTCAAAACGTGTTGACCCGTTGTAGGTAATGAAAGTGTTCCTGGGAAATTATGGGTAGCCGTTTGTAAAGTTGAGATATTACCCGACCATGAACCCGTAATGGGGGTGTTGTTATTGAATTGATATCCAACGGATGCGGTAGTAATATTGTTCGATGCATTGTTACGAATTTCTAGAGCAACAGGTACATTCTGACCCGCAATAAATGGGGCAACCGGAGAGATTAAACGCGATACTCCTGCATCTGTACCATTGGCAAATCGATATGAAATCGCACCATTAAATTGGCGAGGATGGTTCACAGGCGTTGGCATGTTACCACCGTATCCAATGGTTTGACCCGTACGAATCACCAAGTCGCTGTTGGCAAAAGTATCTTGGTTTGCAATATTCCAAGTAGTGTAAGTAACCCCAACACTGCTACCAACCGGTGAACCTATGTAAAATCCATAGGTCTGTCCGCCAGAAAGCAGTGGTGACATCGCTCCGGAAACAGGAACACCAATGAAACCAGCTCCAGAAATGGTATAGCTCGGAACCAACTCCACCCAGTTGGGCGCCTGAATAGGGAAGCTAGAAGTACCATTGATCGGTGTGGGTGAATACCAAACGGAAGCGGTTCCAGCACCACTAAACTGACACCAAACAGTATCTACATACAACCCAACTTTTGGTGATAGATTAAATGTAATACCACCAGCACCGTTACCTCCAGTTAAAGGCGGAACAGTAGATAAATATTGCGCTTTGGAAGCGAAAAGCACAAAAAAGAAACTAAAAACAAGGAATAGTTTTTTCATGAAGGTTTGATTTTTGTGGTGAAAATACGAAACTTTTGGAATATTTAGCATGCCTCATTTCGATAAATTGTAAAAAACCATTTCCTTTGTGGCATGCAAGCATTGCCCAATTCTTTTCAAATTAAGGCCACCTGCGACCAATTAATCGTAGTTAACTCCAAAGATCAAATCCCAAGCACCTTCAATAGCCTTGGATCTCATTACCTCATTTTGGGAGGCGGATCCAATATTCTCCCCATCGATCAATTTGAGGGAACCGTGGTACAAAACAAAATTTTTGGCATCACCATTGTTGAAGAAGATGTTGATTCCATAGTCATTGAAGTAGGTGCAGGAATGAATTGGCACGAATTGGTCATGACCTGTGTGGATCAAAACTGGGGCGGCCTTGAAAATCTCGCTCTTATTCCAGGTACCGTTGGGGCCGCTCCCATGCAAAACATCGGGGCTTACGGTGTCGAAGCCAAAGACTGCATTCAAACCGTTCATTATTACCACATCTCCACTCAAGAATTCCAATCGATCTCAAATGCCGAAGCCAATTTTGGCTACCGAACCTCCATCTTCAAAACCCAACTAAAAAACGATTGCCTCATTACATCGGTCGTTTTTAAATTGTCGAAAAATCACCATCAACTGCATCTTGCCTATGGAAGCATTGGAGAGGTACTCCAAAAAAAGAACATTTCAAATCCAACCATCCGCGATGTAGCTGAGGCTGTCATTGAAATTCGCCAATCAAAACTGCCCGACCCCGCTAAAATCGGAAATGCCGGAAGCTTTTTTAAAAACCCCATCATCTCCAAATCCCAAGCCGAAACCCTCCATAAAAATTTCCCAGAAGTTTCCATTTTCGATGTTGATAGCCAAGTTTCAAAGGTATCAGCAGCTTCCCTCATCGAAGGATGTGGCTGGAAAGGAAAAATCATCGGTAATACAGGAACCTACAAATTCCATAGTTTGGTGCTCGTTAACCACGGAAATGCCACCGGAGCAGAAATCATTCAATTATCCACCGACATACAATTGTCGGTTTTCGACAAATACGGAGTAAAAATTGAACCTGAAGTGAATTTCGTGGAATAAAATTTTTTTGAAATTTCAATTTTTCATGTTTTTTTGCTGAACGAAAATCGTTTCGCTAACCATGAAAATCTTAGAAATCCCATTCCATCAACACTTACAACTTCGTAAGTGTGATCACCCTTCCTTCATTTTTGAAATGGACCCCTTTCCGGAAACCCTCAATCACTTGCAAACCGTTCACGCATGTGCCCAACTCACGTTGGCCGAAGCCAGTAGCGGTGAATTTCTTCGAGAAAACCTTTCCGATTTGCAAGAAAACTTAATTCCAGTCATTCGAAAAACAGAAGCAAAGTACTTGAAACCTGCAACAAGAACCCTTCGAGCTAAAGCATCTTTTGCATCAAACACCTTATCCGAAATCAGAAATACCCTTTTGGAGAATAAAAGGATGATCGTTCCAGTAAAAGTAGAAATCGAAGATGTGGAAGGAACAAAAACATTAGCTGTAACTTTTGATTGGTTTATCACTTACCAAACGTTATGAAAAAGGCCACCAAAGAAGATAAAAATCATGTAGTAAAAATCATCTGTGAAGCTTTTTACCACAACCCTCACGTAAGTTTCATCGTAAAAAACGATGAAAAAAAACCTGAACGAATGAAGGCCCTTGCTGAATATGCCTTTGACCTCGGTATGAGAAGAGAAGCAGTATTCCTAACCGATGACCGACTAGGTGTGTCCATCATTTATCGATACGGCGAAGTAAAAATGGGTTTGAAAGAATATTGGCGCCAAATAAAACTTATTTTTTCAACTTTTTCATGGGAAAGAGGATGGAAAATTTATCAACTGGAGAAGGAAATTTGGGCAAAAAGATCTCAAGACACCCCGTATTTATACCTATGGTTTTTCGGGGTTGCCGATGAAGCATTAGGCACCAATAACGCAAGAGACATGATGCGCTTTATTTTTCAGATGAGTGCCGATCAACAACTGCCGATGGTTCTAGAAACAAGTGCCAAACGAAACCAAGTCATTTACAAAAGATACGGTTTTGTTGAGTACGATTGTTTTGAAACGGGCCGAGACCAATTAACCATGTGGTACATGAGGCGCCCTTGGCAACATCCTATTCCATGAAAATTTTCATAACAGGAGCTACCGGTCTATTAGGAAGTTCTTTACTTTCTCATTTTTCTTCCCCAAAACATGAAATTTTGGCTCTTTCACGGAAATTAAAATCCTCTTCAGAAAAAACAACAACGTGGGTAAAAGGCACACTTGAATCCATCAACCACTGGAAAAACTACTTAAAATCCATTGATGTTGCCATTCATGCAGCGGCACTAACCGAACAAGGCGCTTCAATTAATGAATATTGGAAGATCAATGTTGAAGGAACTCGCAACTTTTTATTGGCATGTCGGGAAATGAAAGTGCCAAAAATCATTCTGATAAGCACTGCAAATGTTTTTGGATATGGATCCATTGAACAACCTGGAACAGAATTGAATCCTGCAAAATATCCATTTACCGATTCGGGGTATGCTCAAAGCAAAATATCCGCGCATGAACTTATTCTTGAATTTTCCGATTTATTCATCGTATCCATTCATCCAACATTCATGATCGGAGAGCAAACAGATAAAATCACCTCATCGAATCAAATTTTCAATTCTTTGCTAGGAAAAAGGATAGCCTTTTTTCCTTCGGGCGGAAAAAATTTTATTGGTACCACTGATGTGGTACATGGAATTGAAAAAGCCATCGAACATGGAAAAAAAGGAGAATCTTACCTGCTTTCAGATCAAAATTTGAGTTACCTCGAATTTTTCACCATGGCATCGGAGATTAACCGCCAAAATACAAGATTAATTCCCATACCTATTCTAGTTATCCGTACCCTTCAATGGTTATCAAAAACGTTTTTTAAGCATTCAAAAATCAATCCGATTAACCTAGAAATCATCCAAGTTAAAAATTTCTATTCCTCATCCAAAGCTCAGAAAGAATTGCATTGGAAACCGCAGTATTTCTTTCAAGACTTACAAAAAGCGATTCAATCTTTTAAAGGTTGAAGCAAAAAAAAATCCCTAACCGATGGTTAGGGATTTTTAAAAATTTCAATTCAGATTACTTCACAGAACCGATTACGGCTTTGAAAGCATCAGGGTGATTCATCGCTAAATCGGCCAAAACCTTACGGTTCAAACCAACATTAGCTGCGTGAACTTTCCCCATGAATTGGCTGTAGCTCAAGCCTTCCATGCGTGCACCTGCGTTGATACGCGCAATCCACAAAGAGCGGAAATTGCGTTTTTTGGTGCGGCGATCGCGGTAGGCATATTTCAAACCTTTTTCAACCGCATTTTTAGCTACGGTGTACACAGAGTGGCGGGCCAAAAAATAGCCTTTCGCCATATCCATGATTTTTCTTCTTCTTCTGCGAGATGCAACGGTGTTTACTGAACGTGGCATAATTTATCCTTTCTAAGATTTCAGTGGTTATTAAACGCTTTGGTACTGAATCTTGGTTTAAATGTTTAACAATCTTTCTACACGTGGCATATCAGCGGTAGATACCAAACCATCATGAGCCAAACGACGCTTGCGCTTCGTAGACTTTTTGGTCAAAATGTGATTTTTAAACGCGTGCTTGCGCTTAATCTTGCCAGTTCCGGTAAGGCGAAACCTCTTTTTGGCACCGGAATTTGTTTTCATCTTAGGCATAACAATGAATTTTTATTTTTTTACGCTTTTAGGGTCAATAATTACGAACATCCGCTTTCCTTCAAGCTTTGGAAGGGCCTCTACTTTCCCTAAATCCACCAACTCTTGAACAAACTTCAAAAGAAGCAACTCACCACGATCCTTGTGAACAATGGTACGTCCGCGGAAATGCACATAAGCACGAACCTTGGAACCTTCTTGCAAAAATTTGCGCGCATGATTGAGCTTGAACTCGAAATCGTGATCGTCGGTATTCGGACCAAAACGAATTTCTTTCACAACGGTTTTTGCCGTTTTAGCTTTCAGCTCTTTTTCTTTCTTTTTCTTTTCAAACAAGAACTTTTTGTAGTCAACGATACGAACAACGGGGGGATTAGCGTTTTCGGTGATCATCACCAAATCCATTTCCAATTCCTGAGCTTTGGCTAACGCCTTGTGCGTGGGAAAAACTCCGTCTTGGCCTTCTCCTAATCCAACCACACGCACCTCCGGTACACGAATTTCATCGTTGAGGGCATGTTCGTATTCAGGTTTCCGTGGTCCCCTGAAATTTCTTTGGTTTGGATACGCCATTAATGTTGATTCAGTTCTTTATTTATTTCGGTTTGAAGCAAGTCTTTGAATGCTTCCATCGACATCGATCCAAGATCACCTTCGCCCCGTTTGCGAACGCTAACGGTTCCGTTTTGCGCCTCATTCTCCCCTACAATTAACATAAAGGGCATTTTTGAAGTTTCCGCATCCCGGATTTTGCGACCAATTTTCTCATCCCGATGGTCAATCGAACCGCGAAGTTCGTAAATATTTAGGAATTTTGAAACTTTTTCTGCGTAATCATTGAATTTTTCTGAAATCGGTAAAAGCGTAAACTGCTGATTCGTTAACCAAAGCGGAAAATGTCCTCCGCAATGCTCCAACAAAACGGCCACAAAACGCTCCATCGATCCGAAAGGCGCTCGGTGAATCATCACCGGACGATGCTTCATGTTGTCGCTGCCCGTGTATTCCAATTCGAAACGCTCCGGCAAATTGTAATCCACCTGAATCGTTCCCAATTGCCAACGACGTCCTAAAGCATCTTTCACCATGAAATCTAATTTTGGACCATAAAATGCCGCTTCACCTAATTCCGTTACGGTCGAAAGTCCTTTCTCCTGGGCAGCTTCCACAATAGCGCGTTCGGCCTGCTCCCAGTATTCGTCCTTTCCGATGTATTTCTCTTTGTTTTCAGGATCCCTCAAAGAAATTTGAGCCGTGTAATGTTCAAATCCCAATGACTTAAACACATACAAAACCAAATCAATCACCTTGATGAACTCATCTTTCACCTGATCGTTGCGACAAAACAAATGCGCATCGTCTTGGGTAAATCCGCGAACACGGGTTAACCCATGCAACTCCCCGCTTTGCTCGTACCGATAAACGGTTCCGAACTCGGCAAAGCGAAGTGGCAAATCTTTGTAACTGCGCGGACGGCTTTTATAAATTTCGCAATGGTGAGGGCAATTCATGGGTTTCAAGAAGTACTCCTCCCCTTCTTCCGGCGTGTGAATCGGTTGGAAAGAATCCTTTCCATATTTGGCGTAGTGGCCGGAAGTCACGTAAAGTTCTTTGTTCCCAATATGGGGCGTTACCACCGGCAAATATCCCGCCGACGTTTGCGCACGCTTTAAAAATTGCTCCAAACGGTCGCGTAGCATCGCTCCATTGGGCAACCACAACGGCAATCCTTTGCCCACTTTTTCAGAAAAGGCAAATAAATCCAATTCTTGACCCAATTTGCGGTGATCGCGTTTTTTTGCCTCTTCCAACAACTCCAAGTGTTGCTTCAACTCATCTTGCTTGGGAAACGTAATGGCATACAAACGGGTTAACTGTTTGTTTTTTTCATTACCCCTCCAGTAAGCACCGGCCAAACTCAAGATTTTCACTGCTTTAATAAATCCAGTTCTTGGAAGATGTGGACCGCGGCATAAGTCGGTGAAATTCCCTTGTTCATAGAAGGTAATTTGACCATCCGCTAAATCACGAAGCAATTCCAATTTATAAGGATCGCCTTTCTCTTCGAAATAAGCGATAGCATCTGCTTTTGAAACTTCTTTACGGATGTAAGGCGAATCATTTTTCGCCAACTCCTTCATTTTCTGTTCGATGGCTTCGAAATCATTCGAAGTCAATACCCGATCTCCGAAATCGATGTCGTAATAAAATCCGTTTTCGATGGGCGGACCAATTCCGAGTTGAATTCCAGGATAAAGGGCTTCCAAGGCCTCGGCCATCAAGTGGGCCGAAGAGTGCCAGAAGGTTTGCTTCCCTTCGTTATCGTCCCATTTCAATAAGCGGATGGAAGCATCTTCATGAATAGGTCGCGTGAGATCCCAAACGGTTCCATTGACTTCAATCGCTAGCACCACACGTGCTAGTCCTTCGCTGATGCTTTGCGCAATTTGAAGTCCGGTAATTCCGGCTTCGTAGTTCCTGACGGAACCATCGGGTAAGGTAATGTGAATCATTAGTTTTGGGATTTCATTCGACCCAAGGCTTGGAGCACATCGGGTTCATTGGGGTATTGTATTAAGATTTTTCGGTAGTCGCGGGCCGATTGGAATAAATCGCCCATTTCCTCGAATGCCATGGCACGGCCCTTTAGGGCTGGAGCATAGGTACTATCGAATTGAAGAATTTTGGAAAAATCTTTCTCGGAATTCTTCCAATTTTTTAGGGCAAAAAAGCAAACTCCTCGGTTGTACAAGGCATCCACTTGCGTGGGGTAAACCTTTAAAATTCGGTCGTAATCGATTTTTGCCCGCTCCCAATCCTGCAAATTTTGGTAGAGAAGTGCGCGGGCATACAAGGCTTCATCATTGAATGAATCCACTTGAATGGCATTGCTCAAGTAAGAAATAGCGATCTTTTTTGCATCATCCGATTGCAGGGTATCTTTGAAAGCCCCTCCAAAAAGTTGCCCCAATTGTAGGTAAGCCGCGTAGTACCCCGGATCTACTTCAATGGCCGTTTGAAAGCTGGAGATGGCCAATTTGTAATTGGTTTCTTCCAAATAAATCATGCCTTTCCAAAAGTAAGCTTCAGGAAGTTGAGCATTTTTTTTAAGCGCATCATTCAATAAGGTAAATGCAACGAGGTGATTCTTAAAATCGGGGTTGCAGATGAAGGTATTTTTTGCCTTTTTGATGAGAATTTCAGGATTCAACGAATCGAGTTTCTGTGCTTTTTGAAGAAATAGGTTCGCATCAGAACACGATGATTTCACCGCCATTTTAAGGTAGATGTCGGAAAGCAACAACATGTAGGCAGCGTTATTGGAATCCAATTTTTGTAGCCGTTTCATGTCTTCCAGCGCACCGATGGGGTCGCCATAAAAAAGGCGCTTTTGTGCCCGTTGATACAAGGTAGAAGCCGTTGCGCCTTGCTTGCTTAACAAAGTGTCCAAACGATACAGGGGATGGACCTTGGAATAAACCAAATTCGAATCAGCGGCGGTGGGTTGAAGCGAAATTTTCTCTGTTTTCGAACCGCCGCAGCTGGAAAAAATCAAGGCAACTACCAAGACACCAAAAAGCAATCTATGTTTCATCGATTTGCAAAGATAGCCACCAACAGGAAATGGAAGGCTTAAAATTTGGAAACGCTTATATACGGCTCTTGATTTTTTTCATTTCAATTTTGCACCATGAACAAGACCTTTCGAACCTGGCTCTACGACCTAGGCAATTGCCTATATCCAAAAATTTGTCCGGTGTGCAAAACGCCCATTCGGACGTGGAATCGATTTTTATGCTATCCGTGTCATGAAAAATTGGCGTACACCCATTCGTGGAAAATGAACCAACATCCCATGCATGCTCTTTTCTGGGGGAGAATTCCCATTGAACGGATCGACTCCTTATTTCACTATCGAAAAAACAGCCCCATTCAAACCGTTTTGCATCGAATTAAATACCACCATTATCCCGAGTTGGCTGAAGAATTGGGAAGATACTACGGAAAGTACTTGGCCAAATCTGGGAAATATCAACGAATTGATTGGCTCGTCCCCATCCCCATGCACCCTAAGAAAGAATTGGAAAGGGGTTACAACCAAGCGCATTGTTTTGCCAAGGGCCTTTCGGAAACCATGAACATTCCCGTTCATCAAAAAATCTTACAGAAAACCACCTACACCTCTACGCAAACCAAAAAGAATCGATCAGAAAGAAACCGAGAATTGGCCCAAAGCTTTTCCATCAATCCTCATTTCCGCCGCTCAAATCAGCATTTTGTATTGATAGATGATGTTTTGACTACCGGCGCCACCTTGGATGCAGCTGCTTCGCAGCTTTTGAAAATCAAGGGCGCGAAAGTTAGTATCGTTACTTTAGCCGTGGTAATTTAAATAAATCACCCTATTTTTGTTTCATGCTGAAAACCATCGCTCTATTCCTTTTACTTACTTCTTCTGTAATTCATGCTCAGGAAGTTAACCCAAGGTTAAATGCCTTTTTCAGTAAGGCCTACCAAAGCGCCATTTTGAACCACGATTCTTCCTCAAAAGTGGTGGTCTTTGCCCAAGGAAATCTGCAAAAAATTTATCCCCAACTGGAGGAATGGGGGATCTCCACCATTTCTAAATACGGAACGGTGGTTCGGTTCGAATTACCGGCTTATCGCTTGCTGGAACTTGCCAAAAATGGTAAC
This sequence comes from Bacteroidota bacterium, assembly GCA_027488715.1. GTDB lineage: Bacteria > Bacteroidota > Bacteroidia > UBA7662 > CANHCV01 > CANHCV01. The sequence goes on from JAIYBD010000225.1 coordinate 10,128, forward strand.
ATTTCGGTGTTGGAAGAAGGGAAAAAAAGTGCGGTTTCCTTGGATGATTCTGCTCGCTGGAATAGTAGGGTAGATTCCGTTTTGGAGGGAAAAGGAAATTTAAGCACTGGATACACCGGAAAGGGAGTCATCATGGGCATTGTAGATTCGGGCGTAGATTACACCCACGGTGATTTTCGTAATCTAGGCGATTCATTGAGTAGAATTTTGCGATTTTACGATTACAATGTAACTCCTCCTCGCGCCTATTCGCAATCACAAGTCAATCAAAATTTAAGTAATCCCACCCTACCCATCGATGATAGCTGGCATGGAAGTCACGTGGCGGGTGTGGCCGTGGGAAATGGAAATGCGTTTTCTCGATTCAAAGGCATCGCGCCGGAAGCGTTTCTTTTAGTTTCCGACCTCACACCGCAGCAATGGTTCGATGATATCATTACCTCCACCGATTCTATGTTTGCCTTTGCTTCTAGCCAACAAAAGCCCTGCGTAGTGAATTTGTCGTTAGGTTCGAATTATGGCCCCCATGATGGTACAGATAGTTATTCACAAGCGTTAGAATCGATGGTGAAGTCCGACTCGGGAAGAGCCATTGTAATTGCAGCAGGAAACTCCACTACCCTTTTCCCTCACTTGGGCTACACGCTTTCCAACGACACCAATTTCACCTACTTAACGGCTTCAACGGCCTATCCTGTTTATACCCAAACATACATTCAAGCCTCCCAAACCAATGCACGTTTTCGAATTAGTTTAGATACCCT
>JAIYBD010000098.1 GCA_027488715.1 Bacteroidota bacterium
AAGGAAGAAAGACCAGATAAGTTGTGCTGCGCACGAATCCATCCGTTGGAGTTGTTCATCCAAATCGGACCAGTGTAATACGTGCGACTCAACGCTCCGTTGTACCAGTTCGAACCGGAACCCTGGGCGCCTACTGTTGACCATGTAGATCCTCCATCAGTTGATGCTTCTAAAATGGCACCATCGAAAGAGTTTTCAGTGAGGTAGTTCAAATCAAAACGAACCATCGGTTGAGATAAACCGGAAAGATCGTAGCAACCGGTTTGAATCCATGAATCTTCATTGGAATTATAATCGCCAGAAAGATTGGTTACCCAAATGTTGGGCGAAGAAGGAGCGGTACTGATTACTGGGCCCGATGGAGCTCCGTGCGCCCAAGAGTTATTCGTTCCACCAGTCGCTAAACTAGGATTGGTATCAAAACGCAATGTATCACCACCGGTTTTGGAAGAAAGGTTAACTACGGTTCTAAAAGCCGTATCGTTCAAGGTGTTGTTGTCGCCCGTAGCGCGAACCCACGCTTCGAAAACAAACGTTCCGGTGCTTGGAAATACGTAAGCAGAGGGGAAGTTGAACGAGCCTGTTCCTCCAACAGGAATGGCTCCAGCAATGGTTCCGTTCACCGCAGCACCGCCGTTCACCCGGTAAGAAACCGATGGGCTGTTGATCACGGTGGTACCAACGTTGGAGAAATTCACCCGAACAATCTGGGTGGTCAACCCGCAACCCGATGACATGGTATCAATCGAGGTTAATGCTAGGTCGGTTTGGGCATTGGCTCCCAACAAGAAGCCAAAAGCCGCAACGAGCATGGTAAATAGTTTTTTCATGTAGGAAAATTTTTGCCAAATCTAACGAAATTTTGGCAAAATTCCCAATTTTTGTTGAAGAAGAAAACCGTTAAAAACTTTTACTTTTGGTTGAACGTGAGGCGTTTTGCACCTCGGTGGTTCAAGACTTGTTGACCGTTCCAACCCAAATTTCCATTGATCCACGTACTGGCAACCGAATGTTGAAACGTTACTCCTTCAAACGGCGACCAACCACAATGGTACAATAAATTTGATTTTTCTACCTTAAATGATTGATTGTTAACGTGTACAAGATCGGCAAAAAAGCCTTCCTCTACGCGGCCTCTTCGATCGATCTGAAACATTTCAGCGACATTCTCGGCGTATTTCAGGGCAATAAGCTCCTCGTTAAAAATGCCATTTCTGCACATTTCCAACAACGCAGGAAGAGCATGTTGAACCAACGGCCCTCCCGATGGCGCCTTGCCGTACATGTTTTGCTTTTCTTCCAAAGTGTGGGGCGCGTGATCCGTGGCCAAAACATCAATCCTTCCATCAATTACCGCCGCCCGAATGGCATCTCGGTCTGATTTTTTCTTCACCGCCGGATTCCATTTGATGAAATTTCCCAACCGTTCATAATCCTCATCGCAAAACCACAAATGATGAATGCACGCTTCGGCTGTAATTCTCTTTTCACTTAATGGAATGTTGTTCTTGAATAAATCCAGTTCCTTGGCCGTACTGATGTGCAACACGTGCAAGCGTGCTCCCGTGCGTTCGGCCAAGGCCACCGCTTTAGATGAACTGCGGTAACATGCATCCTCATCCCGAATGATGGGATGATAATGCGGAGGGATGTCGTCTCCAAACTCAGCTTTGGCTTCAGCCAAACGCTGAGCAATATAACCGTCGTCTTCCGCATGAACGGCAATGAGACCTTGGAAGTTTCGGAATATTTTCTCCAACACTTCGCAATCATCCATCAACAAATTTCCGGTGGATGAACCTAGGAATATTTTCAATCCGCAAACGTTTTGCAGATCGGTTTTCATCACTTCTTCGTAATTGTTGGCCGAACAGCCCATGAAAAAGCTATAATTCGCTGCCGAATGTTCGGCGGCAATGGCGTATTTCTGAGCCAAAAGCTCTTGGGTTAATACCGGCGGATTCGTGTTGGGCATTTCCATGAACGACGTGATGCCGCCAGCAACTGCTGCCCGGCTTTCAGAGGCTATATTCCCTTTGTGCGTGAGGCCGGGCTCACGAAAATGAACCTGATCATCAATCAATCCCGGAAAAAGTAAATCGCCTTTCAAATCTACCGTGTTGGCAGCAATTTTACTTTTTCCAATTGGAAGTACATCGTAAATGATTCCATCTTTGATGTACAAATTCGCTTCAAATCGTCCCTTCCCAGAAACAACCGTTGCGTTTTTAATCGACCATTCATTCATGCTTCAAAGGTACTTTTTTCACATGGTATTTGCCAGATGAAGCGAGGGCATTTGTAGGGTCAGTTGAAAAATAAAAATCCACATCGCTCATGCCCCGATTCCACCAACGGTGGTAACGAATGCCGTACGCAATCCAAATCCAATCTTGGTCCAAGGGCGGTTCATGCCCAACAATACTTCCATCCGGAAGAATTTTTGAGAATTTCTCCATGGCCAAAATTTGCTCCCGATCCCTTTCCTTCTCTCCGAAGTGCCACCAAATTTCGATGGCAATAAATAGAAACAAAACCCATGTGACCCCTAGAAATTTCTTCGAGATTTTCAGGGTAATTCCATCAGAAAAAGTTGCTATAGCCATCCAGGGCATAAATGGAAGCCAATAATAATCGTGTTGCTTTCCGCTCAACAATAGTGGAAGAAGCATCAACAAAACCTTCCCCCATGCGGTCCAAATGGAAGAAGGAATCCGAAACGAACGACTCACCAGCATCCGCACCACAACAAACGTAAGAAAGCACTGCAATCCGTGCTGAAAAAACAGAATCCGATGGCTTTCTTCCATCGATCCCCATACCTGAATTTTGAGGTAGTTGGAAAAGAAAACTCGAGCGTCTTCCATCGCAAAAACGGGAATAGCTAACAGCAGAAAGCCCAGCAGTTGTTGGATGAAAAATGTAATTTTCTCGCGCACATCGCCGGTATTAAGGAGAAATAAAAGGAAAGGAAACAAACCCACAGGACCTTTGATCCCCACCGAAATGCCAATAAGGAACCCTGAGGCAATTCCCAGCCAAGGTTTTTCTTTTCGATCGGGGTGGTACGCCAATCCAACAGCCCAAAGGGTAGATAGGGTTAAAGGAGTGTCTAAAATATGGGCTCCGACCGACCAGCAAACCAAGGGTAGAATGGCCCATAAGGTGGCAATCAGCCACCGATCCAAACGAGGGTTGACCCATTTCAGAATTGGAAAGAAGGAAAAGAAAATTCCTGCATTCAGAAGCAGAGAAACCAATTTTTCCACCCAAATGCTATCTCCAAATATCCGAAACACCATCGACTCCAAACCAAAAAATAGGGGTGGATGTCCGTAAAAGGAATCGTTCCAATAATACGGATGCCAAAAGGAACCCAACCCGATCGATAAATTTCGGCTGATGCTGGCGTAGGTTAATCCATCCACAAACATGCCTTGTTCTAGAACGCCCCACAACCAAAAAGGAAGGAAAACCGAAATCGCCAGTAATCCTTTTCCCCATACCGAAAGTTCGTTACTCATCTTTCCGCAATCGATTTCCAACAAGTTTCCATCGGTCTGAACAAAGCGGTTTTGTTAACGGGGTATTGGAAAATGCTTCCCCCGAGAACGATTTTTCTCCTGAAGAAAAGCCCCAGTTTTTTCCGCAACGAAACCAAGCATCCATCCGCACATCGGCCCTGCGCAGCAAAAATTGAGCATTGGCTCCAAAAGTGTACAAGCCAGATTGTGGGTCGTACAGCTGAACCTTGATGCCGTTTTTTTCGATGGTTTCGAACAGAAATGTTGGAAGCAAAGATTGGGGAGTTCCCAAAAAATCAAGGGTCGTGCCTTCCAATAGGATTTGTCCAGCTCGATTGATTTTTACCAAGGTGCGATCGCGCTCCCGAAACCACCAAAAATTGCCATCACTGCTGCGCGCTACCAACGAAGCTCGGGTAAACCCGCCTTCCAAGTTGAGTTGGAATATCGGAGTGAGGTTATTGTCGAACTCCTGAACAAATCCTTTTCCCGAATAAAAAACGATGGGGTTCAGCGGATTTAATACATCCAATTGAGAGGGGATTCCCCAGCCACTTTCCCTAAAATGGGCTATTAAAATTCCTTGTGCGCTGTATTTTTGTATGGCACCATCGTCTAAAATAACATAGGCATTCCCAAAGACATCGGTTTGTACTTCGCGAGCTGCTTTGTCTAACACGATGGTTGAGAGCGATTGAGTCCACCCCAAAAGGGAAGTAAACGCGAAAAAAAAGAAGAGGATTAGTTTTCCCATCGTTTCAAAGATAGGATTCCTTCGTGCATTTCTGCATAGGTGAAGGCATGAATCCAATCTCCCAAATTGCAATAGGTGCTTTGTTCAGTGAGTTGAAACATCAAGGGCTGATGACGATGTCCCATGATCATGTAATCAAAATGTTCTTTTTGAAGTTCTTCCCGGCCGTACGCCACCAAAAATTCTTTCTCTCCTAAGAAGGCCGGGTGAGGATCTTGGCTATCTCTAGAACTTTTCGACCATTTTTTGGCTAAACTGAAGGAAAAATTGGGGTGCAACCGAGAAAACAGCCATTGAGCCCAGGAAGCATGAAACACTTTACTCATCCACTTGAAACCGTGATCGCCAGGTCCCAATCCGTCGCCGTGCCCCAAGAGGCACTTTTTTCCTTGCAACAAAAGTCGTTGGGGTTTTCGAATGGTTTTCCAACCGATTTCTTGTTCCAGGTATTCTTTGGCCCACAAATCGTGATTTCCGGGAAAGAAGGTAATGGGAATACCCGAATCACTCATTTCGGCTAATTTTCCAAGCAATCGAACGAATCCTTTGGGGGCCGTGTGTTGGTATTCGTACCAAAAATCAAAAACATCGCCCATCAAGTACAAGGCATCGCAATCGGGAGCAATGGAATTTAGCCAATCCACAATCTTCCGCTCCCGAATTCGGCTCTCGGCATCGTTCGGGGTGCCCAAGTGAAAGTCGGAAGCGAAATAAATTTTACCCATTATTCCTGCAGCAAGAAGAGTACAATTTCTTTGGGTCCGTGAGCTCCCAAAACCAAGGTTTTTTCAATGTCGGCCGTTCGAGAAGGTCCAGTAATGGTAGAAATCATGCTGGGCATTTCACCTTGGTAGCGCTCACGAATAACATCAAAAGCGTCGATGAATTCGGGAACAATTTGGTGGGTAAAAGCCACAACGATGTGAATGTGCGGAATAACCGTCGAGGTACGTCCCATCATCTGACGGCTGGAAACGACCACGCTGCCCGATAGGGCCACCAAGGCTTCACAGCCGGTAAGAACGGCTTCCGCTTGATCCAATTCGGTATTTTTCTGAACGGGAAGTTGGTATTCTTCCGACCAGCGATTCAACCACGGTTCCACGCAATACACGTCAACCAGGTTTTTTTGAGCTACCCATTGCCGGAAAAATGCGGCGAATTCATGTCGGCTGCTGCAGTAAATGAACTGACCGTTGAGGGAAGTAAATCGTTTGACGAAAGCAATGCTAGGGTCGGGATCATCGAACAAAAACAAGTCCGATTCGGGCTGCTCGTTTACCGTTCCCGGAGAATCGGTTTTGGTAAGCAGTGCGGCCCGAATTTTCTTGAGCATTTGCTCGCGAGCGGTTGTTTGTTCGTTGAACGAGTTATTCATCGTTTTTCGGATCTTCTGGGGAAGAAGCGTTTTCGGTTTCGTTATTTTCTGAAGCGGGTGCCGATGGTTCTTCCGAATTGGGAAGTTCGGCCGCCGGAGGTTCGGGAAGCAATGCTACATCTTCGTGCTCGGCAGTTTTTGCAAACGGACGTTTTCCGATTAATCGTTCAACATCTTTGGTGTAAATCACCTCTTTATCGAGCAATTCCAAGGCGATGCTTTCCAATTGCTCGCGGTGTTCTTCGATGATTTTTCGAGTTCGGTTGCGTGCATCTTCAATCACTTTTCGAACTTCTTCATCGATCATTTTGGCGGTTTCGTCGGAATAAGGTTTCTGGAACTGGTATTCCCCCGTTTTGTCGTTGAAACTCACCAAACCAATGCGGTCATTCATGCCGTAAAGGGTAACCATTCCGTAGGCCATTCGAGTGATGCGTTCCAAATCGTTTTGGGCACCTGTACTCACTTGTCCGAAGAAAATTTCTTCTGCAACACGTCCGCCCAAAGCCATGCACATGTTGTCGATGAGTTGTTGAGTGCGGTACAAATACTGCTCTTTTGGTAAGTATTGGGCATATCCCAAGGCGGCAACGCCACGAGGAACGATGCTTACTTTCACCAACGGATCGCAACCTTCGAGGAACCAACCCACCACGGCGTGGCCGGCTTCATGGTAAGCCACGATTTGTTTTTCTTCCTTGGAGATGATTTTATTTTTTTTCTCCAATCCACCAATAACGCGGTCGATGGCATTGTTGAAATCGACCGGTTCGATTTGGTCTTTCCCATTTCTGGCTGCGATGAGGGCCGCTTCGTTGCAAACGTTGGCGATATCGGCACCGGCGAAACCGGGAGTTTGTTCGGCCAATTGAACGGCATCCACATCTGCGCTGATGCGCAATGGACGGAGGTGTACTTTAAAAATTTCTGCCCTTCCTTTGATATCGGGAGCATCGATGGAAATCTGACGATCGAAACGTCCTGGACGTAAAAGAGCTGCATCCAATACGTCGGGGCGGTTGGTAGCAGCCATGATGATGATTCCAAGATCGGTTCCGAAACCATCCATTTCCACCAACAATTGGTTGAGGGTATTTTCGCGTTCATCGTTTCCACCCATCATCGCGCCTTTTCCGCGTTGGCGTCCAACCGCGTCAATCTCATCAATAAAGATGATGCAAGGTGCTTTTTCTCGGGCTTGTTTGAATAAATCGCGAACCCTTGAAGCCCCAACTCCCACGAACATTTCAACGAAATCGGATCCGGAAAGGGAGAAGAAAGGAACTTGAGC
>JAIYBD010000152.1 GCA_027488715.1 Bacteroidota bacterium
CGACGCTCACCTTCGTAAACGGGAGAAATCATTTGACCGGCAAAAGCGGTTTTAACGGCCTCATTGACTTGCTGTTGCGATATTCCCCAATAGGAAAGTAACTCTGGATTAGCCTCGATCCATTTTTGGGGCAGACCATCTGTTCTTTCGGCTTTTATATCGCCCACACCGGGTAAATTTTCGACTGATTTAACCAATTGGTTGGCCAAGGATTTTAGTTTTTCGGGATCTTCTCCGAAAATTTTGATGGCGATATCGGCTTTGGATCCGGTCATCAATTCATTGAATCGCAGTTGAATCGGCTGCGTAAATTCAAAGGATACTCCAGGAAAAATCTCCAATTCCTTTTCCATTTTTTCAACCAGTTCCTCTCTGGTTTTTGCCGATGTCCAGGTTGATTTATCTTTCATGATGATCATCACATCGGCGTCTTCTACGGCCATGGGATCGGTTGGGACTTCGGCAGTACCGATTTTGGAAACAATGTGTTCAATTTCCGGGAATTTTCGCATCAGCGTTTTTTCTACTTTGGTGCTCATCTTTACCACTTGGGAAAGGGATGTACCCGGAGGCACCGACATCTGCATGGCCAAATCACCTTCTTCCAGAGTAGGGATAAATTCTCCGCCCATTTGAAGGAATCCAAAAACAGAGAGGGAAAATAGGATCACAGAGCCTAGAATCATTTTTCCGGAATGATGCAAAGTTTTTTGTAGAAGTGGTTGATACCCATGTTGAATTTTTTCTAAAATTCGATCGGAGAACTTCCAAGTAGAAATTTTTCCTGATTTGAATAGGAGGGAAGAAAGTGCTGGTAAATACCAAACGGTTAATATGAGCGAACCGAGTAAAGCCAGCATCATGGTGATGGCCATCGGTTTAAACATTTTACCTTCAATTCCTTCAAGCGATAAAATGGGAAGGAAAACCACCCAAATAATCAATACGCCAAATAATACGGAGGTAAGGATTTTGGTGGATGTTTCTTGAATGGTTTTGGGGATGGTGTTTCCTTCCAATTCATCTCGTAGGTTGCGGAATAAAATGACGTGGACTATGGCTTCGATGAGAACGACGGCACCATCGACTACAATTCCAAAGTCAATGGCGCCCAGCGACATGAGGTTGGCGGAAACGTTCATGACCCGCATTCCGGCTAAGGCAAAAAGAAGGGATAGTGGAATAATGGAAGCCACAGCGAGTCCGGCGCGGATATTTCCCAAAAAGAAAATCAGAACGAAAACGACGATTAATCCGCCCTCGATGAGGTTATTTCGAACGGTTCCAATATTTTTTTCTACGAGTTTGGCTCGATTGAGAAAGGGTTTGATGCTGATGCCTTTAGGGAGTTCGGTTTGGATTTGTTGGATTCGGGCTTCGATTTTTTCGATGGTATTCGAGGCATTGGCGCCTTTGAGCATAAGGGTAATTCCACCAACGGCTTCGCCTTTTCCATCTTGGGTCATGGCGCCAAACCGGGGAGCGTGGCCAAATCGAACGGAAGCGATATCTTTTACTTGAACTGGAATTTGGCCGCGGGTTGCGATGGGGATTTGTTCAATCTCTTCCAAGCTTTTCACCAGGCCTGGACTTCGCAGGTACCAAGAACGGTCGCCTTGTTCCAAATAACTTCCTCCTTGGCTTTGGTTAGCTTGATCCAAAGCTTGATGCAGATCTTCCATGGAAACATCGAGAGATTGCATTTTCGCAGGATCGAAGGCAACTTCGTATTCTTTTAAATATCCTCCGAAACTAGAAACTTCCACCAACCCTTCAATACCGGTCATCCTTCGTTTTACAATCCAATCTTGAATGGTTCGTAAATCCTCGGCATCGTACCTGCTTTCAAATCCGGGAGCGATTTGCATGGTATATTGATAAATTTCACCTAAGCCAGTCGTAACAGGCATCAACCCCGGTTTTCCGTATCCAGGTGGAATATTCTCAGCGGCTTCGTTGATTCTTTCCTGAACCCAGAATCGGGCTTTTTCTTGAGGAATTTCCTCTTTAAAGACGATGGTGATGACAGATAATCCGAAACGAGAAATGGATCGCACATCCTCAACGTTGGGGATGTGACCAAGGGTTAATTCCAACGGATAGGTGATGAAGCGTTCTACTTCCTCGGCCGAAGCCGAAGGTGCAATAGTCACCACCTGAACTTGGTTGTTGGTGATGTCGGGAACCGCATCTACGTTGATTCCTACTATTCCCCATGTGCCAACGACTATCCAGGCTACCATGGAAAGAAGTACCATCCATGGTTTTTGGATGGAGTACTCGATAATTTTTTTAATCAAAAGACGATTTTTAAGGATAAAACTTCAAAGAAAAATGAAAGGTTTTATCCAACGGGAGGTCCTCGTCGTTGATGATTAGAGCTTAAAAATAAAAAATAAGGATTTGATTGATCGTTAAGATGAATCGATTTTGAAGATTTGTTTTTTGAAATGTAGGGGAGTTCTGAATAAGGCTTAATTTGAGAAACCTTTGTTTTTTGAACTTGAACGTGGTTTGGAATTTCCTGTTCGGTTGAAGCCACGAGAATTTCCTGAAGATGGTGCCCGCCCAAATTTTGATGAAATACGAGGGAGAGAAAGTCGATGACATTTTGGGCCTCTTGGTGTTCTCTTTGGTGTTCGTTTTCGGTTAATTCTTCATGATGACGATGAGGAACGAGCTCATGCGTGACCAAAAAGAAAAAAGAAACAAACAAAGCAAGCCACTTCATGCCTTAAAGATAAAAAGTTAACCGTTTGGCTGAAACTTTTTGTTCGGTAAAAAAAAAGATGGATTTGAACTTTTTAACGCATGCAACCTTGGTTATGCCAAAAGGAGTTTTAGCTTTGTAAAAAAATGTGGTTATGAAACGACTATTCCTTTTTGCTTTTACTTTAATTTCTTTCAGTTGGGTTCAAGCTCAGCCATTTCAATTTGTAAAAACAGGAAATTTATCTTCTTGGGGAGCCGCAACTACCAATGATATTTCTGTTGAGGACTTTTTACTGAATACAGCCTCCTTACCTTTATCATCTGTTAAATGGGAAGCTACATCGGTTAATATGCCAAGCGGTTGGCAATTTTATGTATGTGATCCTGGAGCATGCCAACAACCTGGTGTTTCCAATGCCAATTTTTATTTGGATACAGGTCGTTCTTTGTTTAGTGTTCATTTTATGCCCAACGGTATAGCCGGGAATGGTTCAATGACAGTAAAAGTTTTCGAAACCGCTAATCCTAATCAGTTCATCACCAAAACATTTTCGGTAAAAGCAACCGGAGTTTCAGTGGCAGATTTACACAAAAATTCTGTGAATATTTATCCGAATCCCGCCTCTGATTGGATTTCAATTAGCGCTCCGAAAGAAATGGGAGAGGCGAATATTGAAATCTTTAATCTTCTAGGTCGACGGGTACGTTTCGAGAGAATGAATGCTTCGAACGAACGTCCGGTTATTAACATGGAAGATCTGCCAAGAGGAAATTACATGGTGCGCATTACACCCAAACAGGGTCAACCCATCACGAAAACCATTCAAAAGAATTAAAAATAAAAAAGCCCCGAATCGGGGCTTTTTTATTTAATTTCCTCGAAAGACCAAGCCTCAGGTTTATCGGAAAATTTAATTTTTGTTTCAGCCCAAACCTCTTTGAACAGTTCTGAATTTCGGTAAGTCTCCAAATCTGCTGGAGACTTCCAGTTGCTGTAGGTGTAAAAAATTTCTGATGAGTGTAAG
>JAIYBD010000007.1 GCA_027488715.1 Bacteroidota bacterium
CAACGACATTGCAGAACAGGCTACGGAATTTTTCAGGCATCATTCCGTTGAAGAATGGGCTCCCTATGTCCAATTGGAATTGGAGGTAAAAACCGATTATTTTTCTGAAATTGCCAAGTTGCGCGCCCTTCGAACCGTTTATGCGCAGCTCACCAAAGCGTTGGGCGCAAAAAACGTTTGCTCCTCTGCAACCTTTATCCATTCCGTCAGCGCTCCTTCATCCATTCTTCCCGAGTTGGAACACAACAACTTACTTCGTTCTACCACCGAAGCCATGTCGGCCATTCTCGGAGCTACGAATGCACTCACGTTGCTTCCTCACCAACCCGAATCGGCTGATTTTTCGCTGCGCATGTCGCGAAATATTCAGCACCTCCTTCAAAATGAATCTTACCTCGATCAAGTGATTGATCCGGCGGCAGGTTCGTATTTCTTGGAAAACGTCACCCTGCAAATGTTGGAACAAACGGTGAATTCCCTGATCAAACATCATCCAGAGTTCGAGAATTTTGATTGGATGAATCCTGCCGTGGATGAATTTATTCCTCAAAATCAGCAACCCAATTTTGAAACGGCCGAACAGATTTCATTGAAACCGTTCTATCAAAAGGAAGACGAACGCGCCGTAGAACACATCGGTTTTGGTGCAGGAATACCTCCATTTTTACGTGGCCCTTATTCTTCCATGTACGCTCAAAACCCATGGACGATCCGTCAGTATGCCGGATTTTCAACGGCGGAGGAATCGAATACATTTTACCGCAGAAATTTGGCTGCGGGGCAAATGGGCCTGTCGGTAGCTTTCGACTTAGCCACGCATCGAGGTTATGATTCCGATCACCCTCGGGTGGTTGGAGATGTTGGAAAAGCAGGGGTCGCCATCGATTCGGTGGAGGACATGAAAATCCTTTTCGACCAAATTCCACTCGATCGCATGTCGGTTTCCATGACGATGAACGGTGCTGTTCTTCCCATCATGGCGTTTTACATTGTTGCTGCCGAGGAGCAAGGGGTTTCTGCCGAAAAGTTAACCGGAACCATTCAGAATGATATTTTGAAAGAGTTCATGGTTCGAAATACGTACATTTATCCGCCAGCGCCTTCCATGAAAATCATTGCTGATATTTTTGAATACACGGCTAAGAATATGCCGAAATTCAACAGCATTAGTATTTCCGGTTACCACATGCAAGAAGCCGGCGCTACCGCCGACATCGAGCTCGCCTACACCCTCGCCGATGGCTTGGAGTATTTGCGTACCGGTATCGCAGCCGGCATGAAAATCGATGACTTTGCGCCTCGACTTTCTTTCTTCTGGGCCATCGGGATGAACCATTTCATGGAAATTGCCAAAATGCGAGCTGGACGTTTGTTGTGGGCCAAATTGGTGAAGCAATTCAACCCTCAAAATTCAAAATCCATGGCGTTGCGAACGCATTGTCAAACTTCAGGGTGGTCGCTAACTGAACAAGATCCGTTCAATAACGTGGCTCGTACGTGCATCGAGGCCATGGCTGCCGCACTGGGACATACCCAAAGTTTGCATACCAATGCTTTGGATGAAGCGATTGCCTTACCTACCGATTTTTCTGCAGCCATTGCCAGAAATACGCAGAAATTCCTCCAAGAAGAAACAGGAATCACCCAAGTGGTGGATCCTTGGGGTGGATCGTATTATGTGGAATCGTTGACCCAAGAATTGGTGGACAAAGCTTGGAAACACATCCAAGAAATTGAATCGTTGGGTGGTATGGCGAAAGCCATTGAAACGGGCATTCCAAAAATGCGCATCGAAGAAGCGGCGGCAAGAAAACAAGCCCGAATCGATGCTGGAAAAGACATCATCGTAGGAGTGAATTTGTTCCAAAGTGATGAAAAAACGAAAATTGACATCCTTGAAGTGGATAATGTTCGCGTTCGTTTGCAACAAATTGAACGGTTGAATGCCATGAGATCGGCCCGAAATGCTGAAGCGGTGAAGGCATCGTTAAACGCGCTCACCCACGCAGCTGAATCGGGAGAGGGAAATCTGTTGGAATTGGCCGTTAATGCTGCTCGTCATCGAGCATCATTGGGTGAGATTTCCGATGCCTTGGAAACCGTTTACGGAAGGTACCAAGCCGTTATTCGAAGCATCGCCGGTGTCTATCAAAATGAAATTTCCATGAACTCATCTTTCCTAGGAGCCAGAACCATGGCCAATGCTTTTGAACAACAAAACGGTCGTAGACCCCGCATTTTGGTGGCGAAAATGGGACAAGACGGCCACGATCGCGGGGCTAAGGTGATCGCAACCAGCTTCGCCGATATTGGTTTTGACGTGGATATGGGGCCGTTGTTCCAAACCCCGGAAGAAGTAGCACGGCAAGCCATGGAAAATGACGTTCACCTCGTGGGTGTTTCTTCCTTGGCGGCAGGACACAAAACGCTCGTTCCACAGTTGATCGCTGCGTTGAAGGAATTAGGACGGGAAGATATCATGGTCATTGCTGGAGGGGTTATTCCTCAGCAAGATTATGAGTTTTTATTCAATGAAGGTTGTGCGGCCGTTTTCGGCCCCGGAACGGTGATTGCCGAGGCCGCCATGGATATTTTAGCGCTGATGGGAATCAATCGACCTGAAGCTCCATCCAACGCTCCATCAGCGTAAGCTGTTCCATTCCGATTTCGCCGATTCGATTACTCCAAGTGGTTATTTTTTCGAAATTGGTTTCGCCGGAAGAAAGTTTTTCGGTCAGATCTTGTTGTTCCTTTTCCAAATCAGCCATTTTGGAATTGATTTCTTCCAATTCCCGTTGCTCCTTGTAGGATAGCTTTCGTTTTTCTGAGGCAGGATTTTCTTGGGGATTGGACACCGGGTTTTCGACCGGATTTTGAGATTTTTTCTGTTTCTCCTCCTCTTCACTTTCTTGCTTTAGCTCAACGTATTCTCGGTATTGGGAATAGTTTCCTGGGAAATCTTGAATGACCCCATTTCCTTCAAAAACAAATAAATGTTCAACCAATCGATCGAGGAAATATCTGTCGTGGGAAACAATCATCACGCATCCGGCGAAGGCCTCGAGGAAATCTTCCAATACCCCAAGCGTCATGATATCCAAATCGTTGGTAGGTTCGTCGAAAATGAGGAAATTGGGATTTTGCATCAGAACTTGAACCAAATTGAGTCGTTTTTTCTCCCCTCCCGAAAGTTTGCGAACAAAAACTTGCTGTCGTGGGGGAGGGAAAAAGAACTGGGTTAAAAGCTGCGAGGCCGACAAGGTTTTCCCATTGGCGAGTTCAATCACATCGGCAACGTCGCGAATTACATCAATTACTTTTTGTTCTGGATTAAAATCCAATCCCTCTTGGGAAAAATAGCCTATTTTAAGGGTTTCTCCATGAACAACTCTTCCTTGGTCGGGCTTGATTTTCTCCAAGGCCAAATTCAGAAGGGTGGTTTTTCCCATTCCATTTTTTCCAACAATTCCTACGCGATCTTTCTTTTTGAAAACGTAGGTAAAATCTTCAATGAGATTTTTTGAAGCGATGGATTTGTGGATATTCCGGAATTCCATGATTTTCCCGCCCAAATGATTTGATTTGAAGGCGAGATCGATTTCTTGTTGTTTCTTATTGACGATTCTGGATTTCAATTCCGCGAAAGCATCAATGCGGCTTTTCGATTTTGTTGTTCTGGCTTTGGGTTGACGCCGCATCCATTCCAATTCTTTTCGAAAGGTATTTTTCAGCTTTTCTTGTTCTGCCGCTGCCATCGCATCCAATTCCTCTTTCTTCTCGAGGTAATAAGCGTAGTTTCCTTTGTAGGATTTGATTTGGCTTCCGTCCAATTCTAAAAGTTCGTTGCAAACCCGATCGAGGAAGTATCGGTCGTGCGTAATCATAAAAACGGCCATTCGAGAAGCGGAAAGGACGTGCTCCAAATATTCAATGGATTCTAAATCCAAGTGGTTGGTCGGCTCATCGAGCAACAATAAATCGGGCTGTTCCAATAAAACCTTGGCCAAGGCCACTCGTTTTTTTTGTCCGCCCGAAAGCGTTCCCATTTTTTGATGAAGATCAGTAATACCAAATTTTGAAACGACTTGCCTCATCAATGCTTCTGCTTCCCATCCTTGGGTTCGATCGAGTTCATCCAGTAATTCGGTCATTTCTTCGGGAGAAATGTTTCCGGCCATTTTTTGTTGGTATTTCAACAAGGCTTGCAGGCCGGGATGATCGGAGTAATACAATTCTTGCTCTACGGTTCGATTAGCGTCGAATTCGGGTTCTTGTTCGAGGTAAAGAATTTTGGCATCCCTACGAAATGAAATTTCGCCGGAATCGGGAGAATCGCTACCCATGAGCAATCGCATCAGGGTTGACTTTCCACTTCCATTCAAGCCGATAAGTGCCATTTTTTGACCTTCTCCAATGCCGAAAGTGGCATTTTCGAAGAGGATTCGATCGCCGTAAGATTTAGAAACTTGATGTACTGATAAGACGTTTTGCATGAATGAAAAAGAAAGGCGGGCATGGCCCGCCTTGAATTTAAATGGTAAAAGGTTTAAGCTTCAGCGTATTCGGAAATAGGAATACAAGCGCATACCAAGTTGCGATCTCCGTAGGTGTTGTTCACACGACCAACGGAAGGCCAGAATTTATTGGTTCTGCTCCATTCGTTCGGGAAAGCAGCTTGTGAACGGCTGTAGGGATAGTTGAATTCGTCGGAAGTAACAACGGCTGCGGTGTGAGGCGCATTTTTCAAAAGATTATTTTCCTTGTCAACTGATCCGTTTTCAATGGCGAGAATTTCTTCCCGAATGCCAATCATCGCATCGCAGAAACGATCCAGTTCGGCCTTGGCTTCCGATTCAGTGGGTTCAATCATTACGGTGCCGGCAACGGGGAAGGAAACGGTAGGGGCGTGGTAGCCATAATCCATCAAACGCTTAGCGATGTCTTCCACTTCTACGCCTCCATTGCGTTTGAAATCACGACAATCCAAAATCATCTCGTGAGCGCAACGGCCTTTACTTCCAACGTACAATACTGGATAATGATTTTCCAATCGCGCTTTGATGTAATTCGCATTGAGAATCGCTATTTTCGTGGCATTGACCAATCCATCTGGACCCATCATGCGGATGTAGGTGTAGGAAATCAACAAAATGCTCGCCGATCCCCAAGGTGCAGCAGAGATGGCCGACATGGCTTTTTCGCGACCCATTTTGATGATGGGGCTTCCGGGTAAGAAAGGTGCGAGGTGTGAACGAACTCCAATTGGACCCATTCCAGGACCGCCACCGCCGTGGGGAATGCAGAAGGTTTTATGCAAATTCAAGTGGCAAACGTCGGCGCCAATGATTCCAGGACTGGTTAAACCTACCTGAGCATTCATGTTGGCGCCATCCATGTACACTTGTCCACCACAGTCGTGGATGAATTGACAAATGTCGATGATGGTTTCTTCAAATACACCGTGGGTGGATGGATATGTCACCATCAAAACTGCTAAATTATCTTTATGAAGAAGTGCTTTCTCCTTCAAGTCGGCCACATCGATGTTTCCGTTTTCGTCGGTTTTAGTTACCACGACCTTCATTCCTGCCATCACGGCTGATGCTGGATTGGTTCCGTGGGCTGATGCCGGGATCAAGGCAATGTTACGATGTGTTTCTCCACGATCTTTGAAATACTCGCGAATGACCATTAAACCAGCATATTCTCCTTGTGCACCCGCATTAGGTTGTAATGAAACAGCATCAAAGCCAGTTACTTGCTCTAGGTATCCTTCCAATTCTTTGAAAATTTGAGCATACCCTTGGGCTTGATCAACAGGAGCGAATGGATGTAGTGCGTTGAACTCAGGCCAAGTAACGGGAATCATTTCGGTGGTAGCATTTAATTTCATGGTACAAGAACCTAATGAAATCATGCTGTGGCACAACGATAAGTCTTTGCTTTCCAATCGCTTGATGTAACGCAACATCTCGTGCTCAATGTGGTAGTTTTGAAACACCTCGTGAGTCATGAAATCCGTTGAACGATTAAAACTTCCAAAATCTATGGAAATCTGATCGCCGAAATCGGCAACATTGGGAGCAGTTGTTCCTTTGGCTGCTGCAAAAACATTGGCAACTTCCTGGATATCTCCAATTTGAGTTGTTTCATCGCAGCTTAAAGTAATACAGCCATCGTAGTGGTAGAAGAAATTCATCTTTGCAGCTTCTGCAATGGAGCGAATACTTGATTTTTCTTCAGAAGAAACTTCTACCGTTAAGGTGTCGAAAAATGATCCATCTTTCAAACGGAAGCCCATGCCTTTGAGCGCGGCGGCCAAGGCTGCAGCGTGTGCATGGGTAACCTTCGCAATTTGCGTTAGCCCTTTGGGTCCGTGGTAAACGCCGTACATGGAAGCCATGATGGAAAGAAGCACTTGAGCTGTGCAGATATTGGACGTCGCTTTTTCGCGCTTGATGTGCTGCTCACGGGTTTGAAGCGCCATGCGTAGAGCGCGATTTCCCTGTGCATCAATGGATACACCGATGATTCGACCCGGCATGGAACGTTTCATGTCGTCTTTTGCAGCGAAGAAAGCTGCGTGAGGTCCGCCGTATCCCATAGGAACGCCGAATCGTTGACTTGAACCAAAGACCACATCAGCACCCCAAGTTCCGGGAGCTTCCAAAACGGTTAGCGCTAATAGATCGGTAGCAACGCAAACAAAAACACCGCAAGCGTGGCATTTTTCAGCGAAAGCGCGGTAATCGTTGATTTGTCCGAATTTGTTGGGGTATTGTAAAACCACACCAAAGAATTCTTCGGAAGG
>JAIYBD010000239.1 GCA_027488715.1 Bacteroidota bacterium
GATTCGGGAAGGTCCTTGTGCATTTCCAGGATTAACTTCATTGTACTTGTTGTATTGCGTAATCGCCGCATCAAATTGACCCAAAGAACGCAATGCCTCGGCATACATGAAGTACACTTCCAAATTCTTCGGGCCAGCAGCCACCATACTTTCGTAAACAGAAAGGGCCTTCTTGTACTGAAATCCTTTCAGGTAAGCTTGAGCTGCTTTGATTTGAATATCTTCCTTTTGATCTTTCAGGCTTTTGTCTTTGGAAACTTCCAAAAATGCATTTCCGGCAGCAAAATATTGCTCTTGATCGAACAATGTTTGGGCTTTTTTCAAAGCTTTATTGTCCTTCTGAGCAAAAGCGGAAAATCCTGAAAAACACAGGGTTAGGAATAAAATTGAAATACGCTTCATGGTAGGTTGGTCTTTCGTAAAATCAAAAATAAGAAACGCATTCCAAGAAACCAAAAAAAACGGGCCGAAGCCCGTTGGTTAATTTACTTTTTCAATGAAATACTTTCGGTTTTATTCCCGTGCCGATAAATTACGGAATAAATTCCATCGGGAATTTGTAGGGCAACCACTTTTTGGATGGGCAATGCACCAATGCCAAAATGGGCACGATATACCAACTTTCCTTGCATGTCCACCACTTCTAACTGATGATCTTCCATGGTTTGAGGAAGAATTTGAATGTGAAGTTCATCTTGATTAAAATAGATGTTGGCTTGTTCTAACGTCTTCAAAGAAGATGCATTGGGGGAAGACTTTTTGAAGATGAAATTGGCCGAATAAATACGGTCTCCGCTATTCCGATTGTCGGCATTGGAGGCATTGATGGCCGCAGCAAAGTACACCGAATCGGGAGCTGATGCCGCAGCCGGAGCCGTCCACGAATACGACCAACGCTTGCTTCCCGGAGTGGTGGTAGCTGTTCCAGCGCGGGTGTGGGTGATTTCCTGAGGATTGGTTCCCGAAATGATCTGGGTTTCTGAACTGGTGGAAGCAATGCTTCCCGCAGCATTTTGGTTGATATCAATAATTCTGGAGGCGAAGCCGAATTTGGTGCATCCCGGCTCGCTTACCGCCACATTCACCGTGTACGTTTGGCCGGGATTGTACGTTGAAGGGTTTCCTTGAATCGAAATACTGGCAGTACCGGTTCCCGCCGGACCCGAATGGCACATCGCACAGGTTGGACTCCCCAATCCGCTGGTTACCCCTGATGGAGCACCGGAGCTGTTGGTGAACACATTATAACTGAATCCGAGAACCAAGCCGGCCCCCAAAAGGGTGGGTAGAAATTTTTTCATGCTTTCATTTTTGTTTGCTCAAAAATAGAACATTCCCCAATTCAAAATACCTTTGTCGAAAATTTTACAGAGCACCATGGAGAAAGTTCGGGCAAAAAAACATTTGGGGCAGCATTTCTTAACCGATTTGCGGACAGCCGAACGCATCGCTGCGGTGCATTTAGAGAAGAATAACGATATTCCTGTGCTCGAAATTGGGCCGGGCATGGGCGTTTTAACTCAATATTTACTTGCTCAACTGCCCGGCAAAATCCACGTCGCCGAAATCGATACCGAATCGGTGGCTTACCTCAAAAATCATTTTCCTGAACTCACCCCCCATATCCACGAAGGCGATTTCTTACGCATGAACCCAACGAATTGGATGGAAGGCGAATTTTCGGTGATTGGAAATTACCCCTACAACATTTCCTCCCAAATCCTCTTTAAAGTGATTGAATACCGCCAACACATCCCCCTTGTTTCCGGTATGTTTCAACGGGAAATGGCGCAACGGGTAGCTGCCGGACCAGGAAGTAAAACCTACGGAATCCTTTCGGTTCTCATGCAGGCATTTTACGACATTGAGTACTGTTTTACCGTGAACGAGGGCGCATTCAATCCACCTCCCAAGGTGAAAAGTGGCGTCATTCGTTGCGTTCGGAAACCCCAGGAACTGTGGCCAACGTGTTCTGAAAAAAGTTTGTTTATTGTGGTCAAAACTGCCTTCAATCAAAGGCGAAAAATGCTTTCAAACACCTTGAAATCACTCACGTTTACCGAGGAAATTCCCAAGGAGTGGCAAACCTTGCGACCCGAGCAGTTAACCCTCGACCAATTCGTTGCCATCGCTCAGCGGTTGGCCTAACGACGTCGGACGTAGTTCCAACATTTTGATCTTAGGGCCAACCACCGAAATCACAGTGACCTCGGCAGAATCAAAGGAGCATTTTTCTCTCAATTTCGGAATTCGCCCAAGGGTATGAAATACCAATCCGCCCAGGGTATCTGCTTCATTGTCGGGCAATTTCAGCCCAATCTTCTCGTTGATTTCTTCCACCTTGCATCGGGCTGAAATGCGGTAAACCCCCGGATTGATCTGAGAGAAAAGGATTTCTTCCGTATCGTGCTCATCCAAAATTTCCCCGAATACTTCCTCCAATACATCTTCCCGAGTTAACATGCCGGAGGTTTCTCCAAACTCGTCAACAATCAAGGCTACTGAAATCCGACTTTTATTCATCTGCTCCAACAAATCAAGGGCAAGCATGCTTTCGGGTGCAACATAAACCGGATGCAACTGGGTTAACCAATCGGAATGTCCCAAGGTCATGATATCGAGGATGTGAACAAACCCGAGCACTTGGTTCCAATCGCTATCGTACACCAAAATTTTGCTGAATTGGGATTCTAGAAGCAATTTTTTCACTTCTTCTAACGGTGCATTTTTAGAAATTCCCACCAAATCGGAACGCGGAACCATGCAATCACGCACCTTTTCCTCGGTCAATTCCAAGGCATTTTTAAAGATTTTTTGATCGATGGTTTCGTCCTCATTGGATTCGTTGGCAATATTTTGAACCGCCAACATGGCGAGATCGGTTTTCCCAAAGGCGGGTTCATGATCTTCGAAATTGGTTTTGAAAACGACGCGTAAAAACCATCGAGCAAAACCGGTCATGATGGTCACCGGGAAATACAAGATGAAAAAGGCCAATTGAAGCGGAAGGGCAAAGGCCATCAGCAACTCGTTGGGGAACAATTGAAAAACTAATTTGGGAAGGTACTCACCTAGGATAAGAACCACCAATGTAGCGATAGCGGTATCGGTAATGAGTTTCAACCATTCATTGGAAATGTTCCACTGCTCGGTAATGATGGGGTCGAGCAGGTGCGACATAGCGGTACCGTAAACCACGAGGGCGACGTTGTTTCCAACGAGCGTTGTGTTGATCAGCTTACCGGGATTTTTGATAAAATAACCGAGAATTTTCCCGTTTACTCCGCCTTTTTTGGTGATGAGTTCCATCCGTAAACGGTTGGCGGAGACGAAAGCAATCTCAATCCCCGAGAAAAAAGCGACCATTAAAAGCGTACCAACGATAAGTGACATGAAACAAAGTTAAGAGGAAAAGAATAAAAAAAGGGGGTTGCCCCCCTTTTGATTTGAATGATTACGAAAATGCTTTTTCTACAATGTTCGCCTGCTCCTGTGCGTGAACCTTGGCGTAACCCGTGGCAGGCGATGCGCTTTCCTTGCGCGCAATCACCTCCAAACGCTCACGATTCATCTTGAAGCGCAACAAATACGTCCAATAACCCATGTTCGCCGGCTCTTCCTGAACCCAAACAAAATGAGCGTTTTTATATTTTTCGTACACCTCCATCAATTGCTTCTCGGGAAGTGGGAACAGCTGCTCCAAACGAATGATGGCCACATCTTTTCGGCCATCGGCCTGCTGCTTGGCCAACAAATCGAAGTACACTTTTCCGGTGCACAACAACACTTTGGTTACCTTGTTCGCTGCACCGGCATATCCATCCATCAAAACTTCTTGGAAACGAGTATTCCCTAAAATTTCCTTTACATCGCTCTTCACCAACGGATGACGGAGCAAACTCTTGGGCGACATCACCACCAACGGCTTGCGGAAATTCCAGGTTAGCTGGCGTCGCAATAAGTGGAAGTAATTGGAAGGCGAGGTGCAATTGGCGATGATCATGTTGTACTCGGCCGCCAATTGAAGGTAACGCTCAGGGCGTGCATTCGAGTGCTCCGGCCCTTGGCCTTCGTACCCGTGAGGCAACAACATCACCATTCCGTTCATGCGCTGCCATTTGCTTTCGCCCGAAGCGATGAATTGGTCGATCATGGTTTGAGCTCCGTTCGAAAAATCTCCAAATTGGGCTTCCCAAATGGTTAAATTGTTCGGATTCGACATGGCATAGCCGTATTCAAATCCCAAAACAGCGTACTCAGAAAGCAAAGAGTTGAAAATGCGGAACTCGCCTTGTCCGGCACCAATTCCGTTCAACGAATTGTAGAATTTTTCGGTTTGCTGATCAAAAAATCCGGCATGACGGTGAGAAAACGTCCCACGAATCACGTCCTGTCCGCTGATGCGAACGTTCTTGCCTTCGTGGAGCAAGGTCCCGTAAGCCATCAATTCGGCCAAAGCCCAATCGAGGGTGCCGTTGGCATACATCTTCTTCCGATCTTCCAACAGCTGCTGCACCTTTTTGATAGGGGTAACATCTTCGGGCTGTTTGGTGAGTGCCGCAATAACGGCATCGGTTACTTTGGCATTCACGCCGGTAACGGGAGATTGGTCGAAATCGGTGGGATTTGAGCGACCAATTTTTTCCCAAAGGCGGGAAGCATGCGGTTTGATGGTAGGAATGGTTTTTTGCTTCATGTTGTTCAAACGATCCTGCAACAAATCATTGAACGCCTTTTCATCGGCTTTGGCCTCCGCTTCGCTGATGGCACCGGAATCCAGCAATTGCTGACGGTAAATTTCCAAGGCATTTTTATGTTTGGAAATCAAATCGTAAAAGTGCGGTTGGGTGAACTTGGGTTCATCGCTTTCGTTGTGTCCGTGTTTGCGGTAACACACCATATCGATGAAAACATCCACGCCAAATTGCTGACGGAATTCGGTCGCCATTTCTACGGCGAAAATCACGGCTTCAGCATCGTCTCCGTTCACGTGGAAAACTGGACAATCGATGGCCTTGGCAACGGCAGTGGAGTAGTCGGAGGAGCGAGAATCGCTAAAATTCGTCGTGAATCCAATCTGGTTGTTGATGACAAAGTGCATGGTTCCGCCGGTGTAATATCCGGGAAGTTGCGACATTTGTGCTACTTCATAAACGATGCCTTGTCCGGAAAGCGCAGCGTCTCCATGGATCAAAATCGGCATCAATTGAGAACGATCGCCTTGGTACCAATTGTCGCCTTTACCGCGAACGTATCCTTCCAAAACCGGATTTACTGCTTCGAGGTGGGAAGGATTCGGAACAAGGGCCAAATACACTTCTTTGTTGTTCGTGGTTTTGGTAATGGAGGAGAAGCCGAGGTGGTATTTCACGTCTCCATCTCCAAAAGAAACGTCGGGATTGATGTTTCCTTCGAATTCGTTGAAGATGTAATCGTAACTTTTTTCAAGGATATTGGCAAGCACGTTCAAACGACCGCGGTGGGCCATTCCGATGGCAAAACGCTTCACGCCCAAATCGGCGCCGTGGTTGATGATGGCATCCAAAGCGGGGATGGTATTTTCACCACCTTCCAAAGAAAATCGTTTTTGTCCGACAAATTTTTTGTGCAGGAAGTTTTCAAAAACAGCGGCTTCGGTGAGTTTATGAAGGGTTCTTTTCTTTTTTTCGATGTCCATCTGGTACTTGGGCCAACGGCTTTCGAAGTGCTGTTGCATCCATTCCCTCATCCATTTTGAGCGGATGTGCATGTATTCAACGCCAATGCTTCCGGCGTACAATTTTTCAAGATGTGCCGTAATGGAACGGAGGGAAGCCCCGTTCATGCCAATCAAGGCTCCGGCATGGAAAGAGTGATCGAGGTCGGCCTCGCTCAATCCAAAATCGGAAAGGGCCAGGGCGGGCTGACGATCGAGGCGCGGACGGATGGGATTGGTTTTGGCAACCAAGTGTCCGCGGCTGCGCCATGCATCGATGTATTGGGCTACGGCAAGTTCTTTGGAGAGTTGGGAAGCATCCACGTTTTCGGCCGAAAAGCCCGATTGAGATGCAAATTCAAATCCTTCAAAGAATTTTTTCCAGCTGATATCTACCGATTCCGGATCTTTTTTCCAAGATTCGTACAGATGTTCAAGAGCTACGGGCTCTGCGTTGGCGATGTAGGAATACTGATTCATAAGCGTAAAATCGTGCAAAATTAAGGAATTAATGTTCAATTATTCCGAAATAATTCCATAAAAAAAGCCCCGAAATTCAGTCTGAATTTCGGGGCTTCATACAGGGTTGCTCTTCGTTATTGAATTTCAAACTTTTGACTTTGTGCTTGGAATTTCATCAGATAAAATCCTTTTGGCCATCCTTGAGTGGAAATTTGAAGGGAATCTATCCCGGAAGCTAGGGTTGTACGATAAATTAACTTTCCCTCCAAAGTAACGATTTCGATTCCTTCTGATTTGTCGGATTGAAAACGTTTGATGTGAATGAATTCAGTGGTAGGATTCGGGTAAATTTGGAAAAGAGCGGATGAAAGGTCCTCCACCGCATTGGGGGCTAAAGCGTAGGTTTGGCTTCCGTTCGAGGTAAAGTCTCCTGTATCAAAACCATCGTTATTGGCTGAAAGTCCATTCCATTTGAACGTAACCGGCCCAGTAGCATTGGCTGGGGCAGTCCATGAAAATGAAAATTGACAGGAATCGTTAAAACGCCCACCATTTCTGCGGTGGGTTAACTGGCTTTGAAGAACTTGAGAACGGGTGTTTGAAGATGTGATTGTTCCCATGGTTGCGTTGGCCGAATTTTGTGCGGCCATATTCAAACCGAACAACGCAGCCCCGGCCTTGCTCACCGTTAATACTCCTTGGTACGTTTGGCCGGGAGTAAATCCTTGAGAGGGAATGTTCAAAGTAAGGCTGGAACTTCCTCCAGCACCGCTGGAATGGCAATTTCGGCAACTGGTAGATACGGTGTTGCCAAAAAAACCTGTTTTGCCAGTAGGATCTCCCGTTAAATTTAAGGAATAAAGGCCCAAAGTCACCAAGGTAACCATGGCCAGGTAAGATTTGTTGATGTTTTTCATGGAATATGCCTTGTTGAATATTTGTTTATGCCCTCGATGAAAAAAATCGTTGCGCACAACTGCAAATCTTTTCTGAAATTTGCCCCATGAATCAGTTATCAGCAGAAGCAGCTCTGAAATGGGAGCAATGGGGAAAGATGGAATTGGCCCATGAAGATCAAACATCATTGAAAGAAATGGCCGCGGCCGGTGATTGGAAATCCATCGAAGACGCTTTCTATACTGATTTGGAGTTCGGAACAGGCGGCCTCCGCGGCATCATGGGTCTCGGACCCAATCGCATGAATCGATACACCGTAGGAATGGCTACCCAAGGATTGGCCAACTACCTGTCTTCCCAATTTTCTGGAACCATCAAGGTGGCCATCGCCCACGACTCCCGAAACCAGTCATCTTCCTTTGCCCGATTAACGGCCGAGATTTTTGCTGCCAACGGATTTCACGTTTACCTGTTCGAACACCTGCGTCCAACGCCTCAACTTTCTTTCACCATTCGAAACCTCGGTTGCCAATCGGGCGTGGTTATCACCGCCAGCCACAACCCCAAGGAATACAACGGATACAAGGCCTATTGGAACGACGGGGCTCAAATCGTAGCTCCCCACGATAAAAACATCATCGCCGAAGTTCGAAAAATGACCGATTGGTCCCAGGTGAAAACCGATCCAACCCAGGGAACCATCGAATTCCTTGGACAAGACATGGATCGGATCTATTTAAATTACCTCAAATCCCTGAGCATTCGCCCGGAACTGATTGAAAAACACAAAAATTTAGGCATCGTTTTCACCTCCATCCACGGAACAGGAATCACCTTGCTTCCCCAATTGCTCTTGGAAATGGGCTTCGAAAACGTTTCCGTGGTTCAAGAACAAGCGGTTGCCGATGGAAATTTCCCCACGGTCATTTACCCCAATCCCGAAGAAGCCGAAGCCATGGCCATGGCCATGAAACAAGCCGAAGCGGAACATGCCGAATTGGTGCTGGCCACCGATCCCGATTCCGATCGGGTAGGCATCGCGATTCGCCACCCCAAGGGCCACATGCAATTGTTGAACGGAAATCAAACCGCTGCTTTGCTCACCTGGTACGTTCTTCAATCTAAAAAAGAAGCGGGAACCCTGCTAAAAACCGATTATACCGTCAAAACCATCGTGACGTCGGAACTCCTAAAAACCATTACCGAGCATTACGGATTGCATTGTTTTGATACTCTTACCGGATTCAAATACATCGCCGGAATCATGCGGGAAAAAGAAGGAAAAGAACAGTTTTTGTGCGGAGGCGAAGAGAGCTACGGATTTTTAATCGGCGACCAAGTGCGCGATAAAGACGCCATCGGAAGCGCAGCCATGATTGCCGAAATGGCCACCTACGCTAAAGAAAAGCATGGCTCCATGTACCACATGTTGGTGGCCATGTACGAAACTTTTGGTCTCTACCGCGAAACGCTGATTTCCCTCACCAAAAAAGGAAAAGATGGCGTGGCCGAAATTCAAGCGATGATGGACAATTACCGACAAAATCCGCCACTTTCCTTGGGAGGTCAATCGGTTGCGGTGGTGAAAGATTACAAAAGTTCGGTAGAAACCCATTTGAAGGATGGAAAAACCTTTCCGATCTCCTTAGAAAAATCGAATGTACTTCAGTTTTTCACAGAAGAAGGTAGTGTAGCTTCCGCTCGTCCATCAGGAACCGAACCCAAAATTAAATTTTACCTCGGACTGAAAATGCCCTTCCAAAAAGGAATTGATTTTGAAGCGGCTTGGAACGCAGCTGGAGAAGTTCTAAAGCAAATGCAAGCCGATTTAGTGGGCGAATAAGACCAATTCTTCGCCTTTCCACTCGTGCCCAATGCCCAAAAACTGCAAGCTCTCGAGTACAGCAGCCGTTACATCGATGGGGGAGTAGTAAAACTTTTCGAAGTGCTGCTGCCAATGCGTTGACGGATCTAAATCGTACAAGTGGCTCAAGATGGATTGGCGGGTATATCCTTTTCCTTCTTGCGCATCTTGGTACATGCGTCGCATCAAATCGTCCAAACGAATTTTTCCATCGGTGTTTTTCTGAAGAAGTACATCGATGATGAGCGCATTCAACATGCCTTCGGTGTAAATCGATTGGCGCTCATCCTTGTATTTAGCGTCGTAGCCGCCCATCCATGTGAGCATGGAGCTGTCGGCCAACGATACTTCCCATCGGCCGGGCTTGTTCCGATGCTCCAACAACCGCGCAGAAATCTCTTCCAACCAATCTTCCATGGAAAAAACCCCCGATCTGAGCAAAATTTCATCTCCATAATACGTGGTGAAACCTTCGTAAACGTACCCCAAAGAACTGAACTGAGGCTTGGAAAAATCGTAGGGCAGGAGGGAAGCGGGGCGAATGGTTTTGATGTTCCAACAGTGGAACAACTCGTGGCTCGCCACTCCCCACAAATCTTTAGGACGATCCATGAGAACGCGTTCGGGCGGACCCAAAACCAGCATGGTGCTGCTCAAATGTTCCACTCCGTGGTAATACGAATACTCGGGCACCAACGTAATGAAATGGAATTCCTCGAACGGAAAACTACCGAAAAGCTCGAACTGGGCAAGGGAAAACTTCTCAAAAACCTCGGTGTTTTTGGCCAGCCATTCGGCACTCCACGTTTTTTCTTTCAAGCCGTAAAACCACGAATAAAAGCGGGTTCCTTCGATCGAATATTCAAATTTTCGGAGGTCGCTGGAGGCCACCATCGGATGATCGTACAACTCGTCGTAATCTTGAAAGGAAACCTTGTCGCCCTGAAAGGGTTTGCCGCATACCCGTTGAAAATCGGTCGGAACATCCAAGGTCACTTCCACCTCTTGTTGCCATCCATCTTTGGGATAAATAACGGCATTCACCGGATTGAGGTACAGCACATCATCGCCCAACCAGCTTCCGCCACCGTCGAATGTTTTTGCTTCAAATTCATAGGTCATGCGATCGATGGGTTGGTCGGCTTTCCAGCACGTATCAGACACCAAACGCATCTTAACTTGTCCACCGCAGCGATCAACACCTTGCATGTTTTTTACCAAGGGGGCGAACCATTGCGCCATGTAACGTCCGGGTCGCCAAGCAGGAATGAAAAATTCGTTAGTTTGAAACGGTAAGCTAATGGAAATGCGAAGGCGTTTTTTCTCGACGGACGCGATGGAAAGATGAACGTGAATCATGAATTTATCGGTAAATGGACGTGCCGTATTTTCGGGTAATTTCTTGGATTTGTTCCAAAAACATTTTCTTGGCGATGAGTTTTTCTTGCAGCTCGCTTTCGTTCTGTTCGGCCGCCTTGATTTCCTCGTCGATCTCTTTGATCCAACCTAAAATGGTCTTCAACTTGATTCGATCCATCACCGATTCAAAATCCTTGGCGATGTTCTCCTTGGGAGATTTGATCTCGATTTCAAAGGATTTGGCCCAGTTGTCGCTAATCTGCCATTCCTGGGTTAACAAATCAACCACCAAACTCGAAATGGAAGGGTCGGGAATTTGAACCAACAATTCCTGGGTTACGGGCCTTTCGGCCAAGACCTCGGAAGCGATGTGGGTGAACAAGGACGCCGCTTGAGTGTCTTCGAATTCGTAGCCTTCTAATTCCATTACGGCGCGTTGCGCCAAGGTATATTCATCAATCAAGGCATCCGGGAAGTGAACCAGCAACCGCAACAAATACAATTCGTGCGGAAATTTTTGGTCGCCTACCCCAACAATCGGCGTTGTTGGAGTGGGAAAAGCGTCGGTTGGGGTAGGAATTAAATCCCGATCTTCCCGATTCGGAACCGCTTTTTCAAGTCGGTTTTTATTGATTTCAGAAAGGAAGATGCGCTCGTCGGCGCCCATCTGCTTGGCTGTTTCCAAATGCAACACCGAGCGCCGCATGGGATCGTCGATCAATGCAATGGTTCGGGCCAATTCCTTCAGTACTTCGGCTTTTTTCAGCGGATCTTGGCCCGCATCAACCAGTAAAAC
Source organism: Bacteroidota bacterium (assembly GCA_027488715.1). GTDB lineage: Bacteria > Bacteroidota > Bacteroidia > UBA7662 > CANHCV01 > CANHCV01. Next base: position 11,074 of record JAIYBD010000239.1, read on the forward strand.
ATCGGTTTTGAATGAAATGAAATCCTTGACCTCCTCCTTCAAACAGGTTTCCAATCGATTTGGATCTTTCTTCGCCAACGAATCGGGATCTTCGCCATCGGGCAACAAAAGCACCCGAACATCCAATCCTTGCTGAAGCAAAATATCGATTCCTCGCATGGAAGCTCGAATTCCCGCCGCATCTCCGTCGTACAAAACCGTGACGTTTTTGGTAAAGCGGCGAATCAATCGGGCTTGTTCCTCGGTTAAACTGGTTCCCGCCGAGGCAACGGCTTGGGTAAAACCGGCCTGATGCAGGGAAATAACGTCGGTGTAACCTTCCACCAAATAACACACATCGCTTTTAACGATGCTGGACTTGGCTTGAAAAAGTCCGTAAAGCACCGAACTCTTGTGGTACAGCTCGCTTTCGGGGGAGTTGAGGTATTTGGCGGTTTTCTCATCCTTCTTCAGCACTCGTCCGCCAAAGGCGATCACACGACCGCTGAGGTTGTGGATGGGGAACATCACTCGCCCGGCGAAGCGGTCGTAAAACGTGCCGTTGTCGCGCTCTACGGTGAGTCCCAATTGGGTGAGAAATTCTTTTTTATAACCGTTTTTTAGGGCGGTTTCGGTGAATTCCGTTCGATTTTCGGGGGCGAAACCCAAACTGAAGGTCTCCATGGTTTTGGTGGAAAACCCGCGTTCTTTGAAGTAGGCCAGGCCGATGGTGGAGCCGGCATCGCTTTGTAGGTATTCGTGGAAATATTTTGCGGCGTATTCGTTAACTACAAACAAACTTTCCCGAAGCGATTTCGCCGCATCTTCCGCTTCTTTGTCGTAATTCCGATCTTCTTCAATTTCGATGTTGTACCGTTTGGCCAGCCATCTCAGGGCTTCGGGATACGAAATTTTTTCGTGCTCCATCAAAAAGGCCACGGCGTTTCCGCCCTTTCCCGAGCTAAAATCTTTGAAAATTCCTTTGGAAGGAACCACGTAAAAGGAAGGTGTTTTCTCGGCCGTGAACGGACTCAACCCTCGGAAATTGGCTCCCGCTCGCTTCAATTGAACAAAATCGCCCACCACCTCCTCGATGGAGGCAGCCTGCATGATTTTGTCGATGGTGGAGCGGTTAATCATTCAAACAAAAGTAACACTTCTTATCTTTGAGGACAAAACTATTGTTATGGAAATCCGCATGCCCTTCAACCTTCAAAAATGGATCGATGAACATCGCCATGAATTGAAACCACCCGTAGGTAACCGCAATTTGTACAAAGAATCGGGCGACTACATTGTGATGATTGTGGCGGGGCCGAACGCCCGAAAAGATTACCACTACAATGAAACCGAAGAGCTTTTTTATCAGCTGGAAGGCAACATCAATGTGCGCATTCAGGTCGATGGGAAAGCGGTGGATGTGCCCCTCGGTCCCGGCGATTTGTTTTTATGTCCGGCCGGCACACCCCACAGTCCGGCCCGTTCGGAAAATAGCATCGGATTGGTGATTGAGCGCAAGAGGGCCGGAAAAGGATTCCAAGACGGATTGTTGTGGTTCTGCGAGAAGTGCAACCACAAATTGCACGAAACGTATTTCGAGCTTCACGATATTGAAAACGATTTCCTACCTCGCTTTGCCGATTACTACGGAGATGAAACCTTGCGCACCTGCAAATCCTGCGGTCATGTGATGGAGGCCGATGAAAGGTTTGTGCGCAAATGATTGATATTCATACCCACATCATTCCCGAAAACATGCCCGATTGGGCCGAGAAATTCGGGTACGGCGGATTCATTCGCTTGGATCATCATCGGCCGTGCTGCGCACGGATGATGGTTGACGATAAGTTCTTCCGTGAGATTCAAGACAATTGCTGGAGCGCCGAAACGCGCATCCACGAATGCGATCATCACGGGGTTCAGGTTCAGGTGTTGAGTACCATTCCGGTGATGTTCAACTATTGGGCAAAACCCCAAGACACCTTGGAAATCCATCGCTTTTTGAACGATCACATTCTTGAGATTGTTCATCGCTATCCGAAAAGGTTTGTAGGATTGGCGACCATTCCCATGCAAGATCCCGACTTGGCGGTTCAAGAGTTGGAGCGGGTGATGAA
>JAIYBD010000231.1 GCA_027488715.1 Bacteroidota bacterium
GGATGAAATACGAATTCTGGTTTTTGAATTGAACCGTTAAAAAATATTTGGGGAAAGAAATGTCGTTCGGAAATAACTGCGTAATGAAGTTGATGGAATCGCCATGCACATGATTAAAGTATCCGGAATTGATTTTCCTGATCAAGGAATCGGTTCCCGACACGATGGAGAATTCGAAATTTCGTTGAATACCGGTGGTTTTCAAATTCAAATCCACCAGGCTATCGATGGTTTTGGGGGTGATTCTTTCGCCCATGCTAAGCTGGCGAATCCGATTAACCTCCCGGATGAGCGGATTGGAAAAATCTTCGGATTGGACGAAAAAGGGGTCGGACAAAACGATTTGGAGTTTTTTCAAGGATTCATTATTGGATTTATCATCCAGGGAATCAGGAAAATCCTCGATCATTTTTTTAGTGGTTTCATTCAAAATCAAATCGGAAGCCAAAGAATTGGGATTTCTCCCCAAATTGGTTTGTCGATTGGTAAACTTGGTTTGCACTTCCATCGAATTGGCTACCTTCAATAAGGTTTGAAACGACTCTCTAGATTCTAAATCTTGGGAGGTTTGATTGAGCGATTGATTGACTTGATTCACGAAATTCGTAAACTCCAATTCGGCTGCATTATTAAACCAAATGAATTGAATGATTAATAATCCAATCATACCCACCCCCATGGTGATGGCGGTCATTCGGATTTGCCAAATTTTCTGCATGAATACGGTTTAGGGAATAGGATTTAACACGATTACACAAATATAACGAAAGAGGATTCTAGAATCTTTCTTTACCTTTGTTTTATGCGATTTTTTTACCACTTCGGGAATTACCTGATGTTATTGCAACGGGTTTTCAAAAAACCTGAGAGCGGTTCCCTTTTTCGGGAGTCGTTTGTTCGTTCCTGCTGGGATATTGGTTTGGGTTCTGCTGGAATTGTTGCCATTGTTTCCTTGTTTACTGGAATGGTAACGACGGTTCAAACGGCCTATCAATTGGTGGCTTCGTTTATTCCGAAAACCACCATTGGCGCCATCGTGTCTGATTCTTCCATTCTCGAATTGGCGCCAACCATCATGACGCTTGTTTTGGCGGGTAAAATCGGCTCCAACATTGCCTCGGAAATCGGAACCATGAAAGTGAGCGAACAAATCGATGCCTTGGAAGTGATGGGCGTAAACTCCGCCTCATTCCTGGTTCTTCCCAAGATTTGTGCAGCTATCATCATGATACCGATTTTGGTCATTTTTGCCGAAATTCTATGCTTGGTCGGTGGAATGATTGTTGGAGATATAACGGGAATTCTCACCACCGACGAATTCATTCAAGGGGCTCGCTCAACCTTCATGCCGTTCACCTTTTATTTTTCCATGATCAAGGCCTTCACCTACTCTTTTTTCATCGCTTCCGTTGCCAGTTATCAAGGTTATATCATTACCGGTGGTGCCCGTGAAGTGGGAGAAGCTAGTACCAAAGCCGTAGTTTATTGCTGCATGATCATCCTTTTGTCAGACTATATACTTGCCCAATTGTTGTTATGATTGTATTGAAAGACATTCGCAAAACCTTTGGTGACCAAGAAGTTCTCAAAGGAATTTCAGCCACTTTTATGCCAGGAAAGGTAAACATGATCATCGGGGCTTCCGGAAGCGGAAAATCAGTCTTAATGAAAACCATGGTTGGCCTGATTGTTCCTACCTCTGGAGAAGTACTTTTAGATGGGCAGAATTTTTACCAATTGGAAGAAGAAGACAAAAAAGAAATCCGAGAGAAAATCGGCATGTTATTTCAGGGTGCAGCATTGTTCAGTTCTATGACCGTGGAGGAGAACGTCATTTTGCCCCTAAAGATGTTTTCCAATCGCTCCAAATCGGAAATGTTGGATCGGGTGAATTTGGTATTGGAGCGCGTTGGCCTAACCGGAAACAACAAAAAATTCCCTAGCGAAATTTCAGGTGGAATGCAAAAGAGAGTGGGCATCGCCCGTGCAATTGTTCTCAATCCAGCTTACCTGTTTTGCGACGAACCAAATTCTGGACTCGACCCCTTGACTTCCATCAAAATTGATGCCCTGATCCAAGAAATTACGCAAGAATACAACATCACCACGGTGGTAAATACCCACGATATGAATTCGGTGATGGAAATTGGCGACTATATTCTTTTTGCCCACAAAGGAGAGAAAAGTTGGGAAGGAAACAAAACCGATATCCTTTTGTCAGACAATCCAATCTTGAATCAGTTTGTCTTTGCCACCCAATTTTTGCAGGAATTCCGCACCAATCGGGCCAAGAAACTTTAACGGAGATATTCCGTAACCTCCTCTAAGTTACCGCCCTTTCCGATGATTTTACGGTTTTTATCCAATACATAAAAAACGGGGGTAGCGTACAAGTAATAGGCATTGGGTAAAGCACCAAACCACGATTTTCCATCGAATAATGTAGTCCATGGAATTTGCTTCTCCGCCAAGTAGGTTTTCAATTCCATGGCATTTGTATCGATGGAAACGGCAACCACATCGAAACTATTCGGCTTTTGTTTTTCGTACAACTTCTTCAATTCGGGCATTTCTTGTTTGCAATGCGGACACCATGACGCCCAGAAAACCAAGAGCGTTTTTTCTGCTTTAATGGTTGAAGCGTCGAAGAACTTTCCATCAACGGTGGTGCCGATAATTTCGGGTGCCACGTTTCCGATGGCCAATTTCTTACTTCCTTCCAATCGCTTTTTCAAGGCATCACCTTCGTGATCGGTGCACGAGCCAATGGAAGCATAACGTTCAGCCAAATGATTTACCGCTTTGTCCATGCTCAACATTTCAAACAACTTCACCAATTGGTTTCGCATGAAAATGGCCATGGTTTCATTGATCAAGCACTTGGAAATCACGGTATCGGCAGCCGCCGCAAACAATGGTTCTTGTTGAGCCTTATTGAGCGACTGATCGCGGTACAATTGGATGTAACCCCAAGCTTTTTTGGTAAGCAAGTTGGTCGTAATCAAGGAAGTGTCTGTAAAATTCACCTCATCAAACCAATGCGCCTTCATGTATCCCAATCGATCTTGAACCGGCAAATTGAACGGCATAAAGGGGTAACGAAGAGTTTTGATGTAACGGGAAGCCAATGTTGATGCGTTTTTAAGCAACAAGGCATCAACTTCAGAACGGTATTCTTTTTGAAGGGCGATGTATCTTTTTTGGACTGGAGCGAAAAACGGATCTTTTTCGGGGAAGTAATTGGGAAGTTCATTTAAAACGCCGAGTTGATTTGAAATAAATTTATCCCTTTTCTGATATTGAAAATAAACTTTATTCTCCTCACTCTGAAGTATCTCAATGCTATCAACCGGTGCAGTAAGGGAAGTAATCAACGAAATATTTTCCTTACCACTGATGATGATGTCCAATTCCGCTTCTTCCCCACCATAGAATTGCGCTTTTAAGTCTTTTCCTAATTTCAAGGTGTACAATCCTGGCTTCCAATTCGATTTCATGGTAAACTCGTATTCACCTTTGGAATTGATAAAAGCAGAATCAACCAAACGCGTTCTCTCCCCATAATGATCGAACAATTGAATGCTGTTTTGCGAGGGCTGAGTAATTTTAATTCGAAGAGTTTGGGAAATTCCAAAGAAAGGAAAAGTCAATAGGAAGAAAGATAGGGCAATGTTTTTCATTTTCTGATATTATTCCAATTAGATAATGCAAATAAAGTAAATAATGGCCACTTTTCATCCACTCCTTGGGCGTGTTGATTCAATAAATTTTTGATACCATCTGAATTGAATCCGAATGTTTGAAGGAAGTTTTGATCGTAAAGTGCTTCTTCAAAATTTGATCGAAGTTCTTGGTTAATCCAAGACTTTAAAGGAATGGTAAACCCGCGTTTGCGTTCATCAATAGGGGCTCCAGGGCACCTTTTACGTAATAATTGCTTAAGGATTTCCTTCTTTTTACCATTTCCGTAACTCAGCCACGGGCTGATATCGATGGCTTTTTCGATGTTGCTCTTCAGAAGGAAAGGAACTCGAACTTCCAAACTTACCCCCATACTCGCTCGATCAACTTTGACCAAAGTTTTTTGCATCATACCGTAGAATTCAGCGAAGGCAACTTGTTGAATCAACTCCTCCTCCGATTTGGGATTCCAATTCTTGCTGAAGAAAAAGGCTTCATCGGGAAAATGCTCTTTAAAATCTGAAAAAACCGTTCTAATCTTCGAAGGCTTGAATCGACTGTGCAATTCGGCATGGTAGGCGCCAAGATCTTGCGCAAAAATGGCCGAATTCACTTTTTTATTTTTCAACAACTTGAAGTTGAGGTAATAGGCCCATTTGCGTTTCCAAAGCGGATCATTCAAATAATTGAAGTTTTTTCCCAATGAAAAAAATCGTTCGTATCCGAAAAACAATTCATCTCCCCCATCGCCTGAAAGAGCTACCGTTACTTCTTTTCTTGCCAACTTTGAAACCAAATAGGTAGGAATGATGGAAAAATCTGCAATGGGATCACGCATGGTTTTCAAAACCTCAGGCAGGATGGTTAGGGCCGAAGCTGCATTCATTTTTTCCAAATGATGCTCAACCCCAATGTTCTTTGCATACCAAGTGGCATCTTCGCTTTCGTCGTGCACCTTGCTATCACTTCCAATACTAAATGCCTTCAATTTCCCATTCACTTTTTCCTGGGCCATGGATACCACCAAGGGAGAATCAATCCCTCCACTCAGGAAAGCACCCAAAGGAACATCCGATTCCATTTCTAACTCTACGCTTTCCAATAGATTTTGTTCCAAATATTCCAACGCCTCTTTTTCAGAAGATAGGGTCGAAGGGCGGAATGGATCAAATTGCCAATAATTACCCTGACTTACTTTTCCGTCTTTTGAAACATGAAGCCAGCTCCCCGGTAGTAATTGCCCTGTATTTTCCAACATACCCAAAGGAGCGGGCACATAATGCCAACGAAGAAATACACTCAATACTTCTTGGTTAACCGGTTCACTTTGAAAAAGTGGATGCTTCGTAATTTGATCATATTGCGAACCAAAAACAATAGAGCCCGATTTAATTCCGTAAAAAAGTGGTTTAATTCCAGCGAAATCCCGGAATAAATAAAGTTCATCCTTGAATAAATCAACCAAGCCGATGGCAAACATCCCATCCAACAACTTCACGGCTTCCATCGGACCAAAATGATCCA
>JAIYBD010000129.1 GCA_027488715.1 Bacteroidota bacterium
ATTTCCTTGGTTCCATCTTCATACTGCAATTCAACAATTAACGGAGTGACCAATCCACCAACATTTTCAAACGTAAGTTGGTAGTAATGCATGGATGATTTCAAGAACTTCTTGTCTTCCTCGCTCAGTCCATTCACAAAATTGCTGTACTTCTTTTCATCCTCGGCGGTTACTTTCAATGGGTCGTAGCTGTTGTAGAAATCCAACAATTCGGGCTTCAATTCCACGTACGCTTTTTCGATGTCTTTCTTGTTTCTTTCTTTAGAAATATCGATGGGCTGCCCATCTTTTTCGGACTTTTTAAAGCCTTTCTCGGCAGCCGGACTTTGGTCACTCAAAGCCAAATGCTTCACCGAGGTTAGATCAACATCCACCCGATCGGTGGTATAGAACCAACCGTGCCAAAACCAATCCAAATCAACGGCAGAGGCATCCTCCATGGTACGGAAGAAATCGCTTGGCGATGGATGTTTGAAGGCCCAACGGCGGCAATATTCTTTGAAGGCAAAATCGAACAACTCGCGGCCCATCACCGTTTCTCGAAGGATATTCAGGGCCGTTGCCGGTTTGCCGTAAGCGTTGTTTCCAAACTGAAGCAAGCTTTCCGAATTCATCATGATGGGCGACTGCATGTTCTTGGGGCTGCGCATGTAATCGGTTAAGTTGCGGGCGGGGCCTCGGCTGCTGGGGTAATTGCGATCCCACTCTTGTTCAGCTAAATACTGAACGAAAGTGTTGAGACCTTCGTCCATCCACGTCCATTGGCGCTCATCGCTGTTGATGATCATGGGGAAGAAGTTGTGTCCCACTTCGTGGATGATCACGCTAATTAATCCGTATTTGCGGCGTTCGGAGTACGTTCCATCTTTGTCGGGGCGGGCACCATTGAAGGAAATCATGGGATATTCCATCCCGCCCACCGGACCGTTGGCTGAAATAGCCACCGGATAAGGATAATCGATGGTGAATTTGGAGTAAATGCGCACGGTGTGGGCAACAGCTTCGGTGGAGTATTTTCCCCAAAGTGGGTTGGCTTCCGGTGGGTAGGCCGACATGCAAAGTACATTCCGTGAGCCAAGTTTTACGCCCATGCCATCCCAAATGTATCGGCGGGAAGAGGCGAAGGCAAAATCGCGTACGTTTTTCGCCTCGAACACCCACGTCTTTTCCGAGGTGGAACGTCCGTCTTGAATATTGGCTTTGGCTTCTTCTTCGGTTACGATCAAGGTTGGGCGATCGGCCACTCGTGCTGCTTCCAATCGTTTTTGTTGGGTGGCGGTAAGGACAGAGGATGCATTGCGCAACTCCCCGGTAGCCACTACGATGTGATCGGAAGGAACGGTGATTTCTACTTTATAATCGCCGAAATTGAGGGTAAACTCTCCAGAACCAAGGAATTGCTTGTGCTGCCAACCTACGTTATCGGAATAAACACAAAGGCGTGGGAACCATTGAGCCATTTCGAAAATGTAATTGCTATCGGATTCAAAAAATTCGATGGCACCTCGGCCGCCTGCGAAACGGGCATCATTCAATTTGTGTTTCCAAGCAATTTGAAATGTAAAATCGCTTTTTGAAGCTAATCCGCTAGGCAAATCTACCCGCATCATGGTTTCGTTGACGGTATATTTTAGCTTTTTTCCAGAAGCATCGGTTACCGAAAGAATATCGCATCCTCCTTCAAAAGAAGGTTTAGCCATTCTTTTTAAATTCCCAACATCGTTTTTATTATCCAAAGTTCCATTCCGCATTTGGGTAGATGTGTTGGCATTTCGGTAGATGTTTTGATCCAACTGCAACCACAAATAGGTTAACCGATCAGGAGAATTGTTGTGGTAGGTGATGGTTTCCTTCCCTTCCAACATCAGTTGGGCCTCGTTGATTCGAACCTGAATGTGGTAATCCACTTTTTGTTGCCAATAGTTGGCCCCAGGGGCTCCACTGGCGTTTCGGGTGGAGGAAGGAGTGGGCCACTCTTCTTCCAATTGCTTAAATTTTGAGCGTTCTTGCCCAAATACGACGCCTACAAAGGCCATTGCAAAGAAAAATATTTTCTTCATCGGTTTAAAATATCAAGTTAAATAAACACATTCCTATTCCTATTCCAGAAACCACCAAAACCAGCTCTCGGTTTTTATTGGGAGCCAACGAGTTGAAAATGGTCGTCAATACCAGGATCGACAGTACGCCCACCAATTGAGCGGCTTCTAATCCTATTCCAAAACCAAGCACGCTAAAAAACATCCCATCCTGAGGCAACATGCTTCCTACCTCCGAACCAAAAGCCAAACCGTGCAACAAACCAAAAATCAATGGAAAGATGACTATCCATGCGTTGTTTTTCCCATTCCATTGAAAAATATTTCCCAGGGCTGAAAAAAGTATGGTCAGAATAATTCCCGTCTCAATCCAAGAAAACCGAAAGGAATCCGGAAAAAAAGCACATAAGAAAAGAGTGATGGTGTGTCCTAACGTAAATAAGGAAACAGCCGACAGCCATTTCTTCCAATCTTGAAATTCAAATGGTAGAACCAGGATGATTAAAAACATCCAATGGTCCCACGAGGAGAAGTTCATCAGGTGATGCCATCCAACGAAAAAGTAAGTTTGAAGGTTTTCCAAGAATTGGTTGATTGGAAGGTGAAAAATAGGAAACAATTTTTGAACTTCGCACCATGTTTTGGACTTTCCTTGTACTCCTTTTTAATTTCCACCCGGTTCATCTCAGCATTGCCGAGTTGAAACCATCGGAAAAATCGATGAAAGGCACCCTCAAAGTGTTTGCCGACGATTGGGAGTCTGCAGTGGGTGCCCAAGAAAAAGATGCCAATTTTAGATCAAAAAGCGAGCTTTACTTGCAAAAAAACTTCTATTTGGCGCATGGGAAAAAGAAAATTGTTCCTGTAGTTCTCGGAAGTAAATCCATCAATACCCAACAATTGGTTTTCTCCATTGAATTTAAAAATGCGAATTCGGTAAAAGGAGAAATCCACAATACTGTGCTTTTGGACCTGTTCGAGGACCAACAGAATTTGGTGCATTGGGGAAAGAAAAGTTTCGGATTTACGCCCGTAAAAACCGTTGAAAAATTATTGCCATGAATCCAAGGGAGACCAAAATCAATCGTTGGATAGAGCAAAACCGGAATCGGGAAGATGTTCTCATGGAATGGGTAAAACGAATGCCCAAAGGCGGCGATTTGCATCAGCATTTCGATGGGTCCTTGCTCACCGAAAACCTCATCAGCAGTGCCGTTGAGCAAGGTCTCTGGGTTTGCATGGATGATTTTTCGGTGAGTCGGCAACCCCAAGTTGAAAAGCAATGGAAGCATTTACCCGAATTATTCCAAAGCGCCGATTGGGAAAACATTCATGAATGCCTCCTTCGGGCGTGGTCGATCAAAGATTTTGATGCAACTCGAAATGCCGCAGATGAGCATTTCTTCGGAATTTTCCCTAAATTTTTCGATGTTATTCCGGGGTACACCGAAGCCGGTCTTTTAGAAACCAAGAACCGTTGTTTAGAGGAAAAGGTAACCTACCTTGAAACCCACTTTGAAAATTTTCCCGCTCAAATTGAAAATCAATTTCTTGCCGAAATTTCGAAGAATTGGAGCATCTTGGCCGCTTGGGGGGATGATTTAACCCACGAATTCGAAGCGGCCTTCCAACAATTGCAAACCACGAACAATCGTTCCTTTGTAGAAAACACATGCAACAGAATTCAAGAAGTGCACCAACGATTGAACATCGACGACGATCGTTTTACGTTGAGGTATTTGATGTATGTCCTTCGCCTTTTACCAGAGCATTTGGTCTTCGAGCAAATGTACTTGGCATTCTTGTCGTGTGAAATTTCTGAACTGCTGGTTGGAATCAACCTCGTTGGAGCTGAAAACAATCCCATTACGCAATCCGATCTGAAGCTGCATCTACAGATGGTTTCGTTTTTCAAGAAAAAATTCCCCAAGGTTCCGGTAGCGCTGCATGCAGGGGAATTGACTCAAGAATTAACGGAACGATTCCTGCATCCTCATACCATCAGTCAATCGGTGAAGGCAGGGGCCCAGCGCATTGGACACGGGGTAGCCATCGAATGGGAATGGAATGAAGAGGAAACGTTGAAGATCATGAGCGAGCAGCGCATTCCATTGGAAATCAATTTGGGAAGCAACGAATTTATTTTAGGGATCAAGCCCGAAGAACATCCTTGGAGACGCTATTTGAAAGCTGGAGTTCCGTTGGTTTTTGGATCGGATGATTTAGGTATTTTGCGATCGGATCGAAATCGGGAAGTAACCCGTTTTTTCAGCCAATACGGAGGCAGCTATTCTGAATATAAGGATATGGCCTTAAACGGTATTTTATACTCTTTTTTGAAAGATAAGGATCGCAAAAACCAAATTTTAAATCAATTAAAGGCAGATTTTGATACCTTTGAAAAAACTTTTGAAGATGAATGCACGCGTTAAAAACATCCTAATTTTCGTTGGAGCCTTGATTTTGGGATCTTTGGTTAACGGATTAATCATTCAATACGGTCCGCTTTTAATTCCACCTCCAGAAGGATTGGATTTTTCGACGGAAAAGGGATTATTGGAAGGAATGCCTAGGATGGAAGCTCGGCATTTTGTAACACCATTTTTCGCCCATGCCATCGGCACGTTAGTTTCTGCTATTTTAATGAAACGCTTTGCTTTTGAAAATGCCGGTCGCTACACGTTTGGAATTGCCATTTTCAATCTTATGGCTGGCATTTACATGGTTTATTTGTTGCCTGCCCCGTTTTGGTTCGAGGCCATTGATCTCATTTTCGCCTACCTCCCCATGGCGTGGTTGGCCAACAAATGGGTTCCTGCTCGGGTTTCGTAACGTTCAATTTGTCTTCCCATCAAACAAAAATGCAGTTGACCTTGTTAAAAAGGCATGAGAACATTTTTTATTTCGGTATTAGCCCTTCTCGGGTGTACCTCCAATTCGCAAAACAAATCATTAACGCCTCCGGTTGAGTCTATTTTCAATCTTTCTTTCAAGGATATTGATGGAAATGTAGTAAAGATGGAGCAATACAAAGGGAAGCAAATTTTAATCGTGAACACAGCTTCGGAATGCGGTTATACGCCTCAATACCAAGATCTTCAAAAGTTACACGAAGCTTACCCGAATTTGGTGATGATCGGTTTTCCATGCAATCAGTTCATGGGACAAGAGCCTGGAGGAAATGCCGAAATCAAATCTTTCTGTCAAAAAAATTACGGTGTAACTTTTTTAATGGCCGAGAAAATTGATGTTAAAGGAAAAAACCAGCATCCCATTTACCAGTGGTTAACCCAGAAAGAAAAGAATGGCGTTGAGAATGCAACCGTTTCATGGAATTTCAACAAATTCCTAATTGGTGCCGACGGCACTTACTTGGGTCACTTTCAATCGGGCACCAAACCTCTTTCGAAAGAAATTACCGATTTAATTTCTAAATAAACTAGTATTTTTGAAGGGTGAAATTTCACCCTTCTTTTTTTGACCGACTTCGTGAAAAGCTCGTTGGAGAATCTGGTCGCTCCATCTACCTCCATGCCCTTCCTGGAAGAACGGGTTCGCGCCTGGAGTTGCACGATTTATATGATATTCTCAAAGGCGCGGAAAATCGCTTCTTGCAATTGCTCCTATCCGAAGAGGCCTTCTCGTTAGAACTCCCCTTCCCTACCTCC
>JAIYBD010000271.1 GCA_027488715.1 Bacteroidota bacterium
ACCTTGAATGTCTTTGTTGTTACACAAACCACCGGTAATGTAAATGTTTCCGGAATTGTCTAAAGTTAAACCACGAAGAATATCTGCTTGAGCTCCAGCCGAAGTGTAAACCCAGTTGGAAGCCCCTGAGGTACCGTTAAATTGGGCAACAAAAATATCCAAATCACCAGCAGAAGTCAAACTATTTCCATCAATTACCATGTTACCATTGTAGGTACCCGCTAAGTTGATGGACCCTGTGGTTTGGTTAACTCGCATACCCGTTACTAATTCACTACCAGTTCCACCGAAGCGACGGGCAAATGAAACAACACCAGAAGCGTTAAACTTCGCGATGAAACCATCGGAAGAACCAATGCCGGTAAGATTAACAGATCCAATTTTCAATGTTGTTGCGAATGAACCTGCAACGTAAACATTTCCTGAATTATCGAAATCAATTCCTGAAATGCGCTCTTGTCCGAATCCTGTGAATGAACGAGTCCATACTGGATTGCCTAAGGTATCATACTTAGAAATGAACCCTTCCTCGGTATTTCCACCTTTTAGGGTATCATTTCCAACGATTAACGTTCCACGGAAAGAACCTGCTACGTAAACAAAATTATTTACTGTATCGTAGGCAATCGTGGTACCATTTTCATTACCATTCGAACCTGAAAGGTTACTTACCCAAGACGCATTTTGAGACGTTCCAATGTTGAAAATTGACAAACTGGTTGTATCATTTCCACGATTAACCTCACTGGCAAATGTTGTGAATGCACGTAAAGTTAAAGCACCAGTATTGGTGGTAGAGAATGGAGAAGTCATGGTAAAGTTAACTGAAGCGCCAACTGCAACATTCGAAAGTGCAAATGATTGGGTAGCTTTTACCGTACCGTTTTCGGTAAGTGTTACACTAACAGCTCCATTATACGTCACTGGCCCGAAATTACGGATAGTCAAATTAACAGTAGATGGAACAGAATAATTACCCGCAACCCCACCAGAAAGTGAAAGTGCCGTAACTCCCAAATCACGAGCAGTTGAATCGTACATACACAAAGAGAAATCACCAGTAGCAGTTCCGTTGTAATCAGTTACACGCACACGAATGGTATCTCCTGGGGTTAATCCAGATAAAATCAAACGGCTATGGCCAGTTCCACCAACAGCATCGTCATCGTTACAACCAACTGAAGTCAAGGCTGTAGCACATGATGTTCCAGAATAGGCGTTGATAACGGGATCGGTAAGGAAAGAACCTGTTACTTGGCTGGTTCTAACAACGAATCTTCCAGAATTGGGGACAACGGTTTTGTACCAAACGTCAACATTTCCAGAATTTGCGGTTCCGCAAGAAATTGCTCCACCTGTTGTAGAAACCGTTGCACCTGTATTTTTAGTTAACACGTTGTTGGTACAAGTGGTATTCAAGGTTACTGGAACAAATGTCGCACCATCACAATCGTCGTTAATCGGCTTGGTACTTACCGTAATTGGACCAACCCATGTAGAAGTTCCAAAACCAGTTAAACACTCAGAACGAGCATAAATGGTGTAGGTTGTTCCACGCTGAAGAGATGGAATCGTGTATGAAGTTGCATTGAATGGAGAATTAACCGTAGCATTGGTGAGTGTAGTTGGCGCTGAAATATTTGTTCCATAGTAGAAATTCATACGACGGAAACGCGCTGGCGACAAATTCACCCAGTTATTCACAATATTGTTGGTACCTGCTACTGATGCAAAGCTTCCTGGAGCTGGACATGGGGTTAAACGATACAAAGAAATTGAATCGATAATTAAATCCTCACTATTCAAATCGTTACCGCCAAATAAGTGATACGTTAAATAATAAGTACCTGTTGGTTTGTTCCAAGTAAAGGTATCGATACGGTAAATACATGTAGTTCCAGTTACAGAGAAAGATGGACGAATGGTATCAAAGGTTGTGCTTCCGCTTTGCGAAGTAGAGAATCCAACACGCATTTGTGGTGCATTGGTCCAAGGTGCACTAACTGAAATGAAATTACCCAGAGCATAGTCATTTCCATTCACCAAGTTTACACAACGGGTGTAGAAGATATCATTTTGGGTTGTCGAACCAGAAGTCGGACTAAACCACATACTCTTTCCACCTTGACAAGCCCCGAAAGTTTGATTACCAAAAACATTTCGAACCGTAACAATCACGTCATTATTCAAATCATAAACTTTCCATCCGATTGGAAGGCCAACAGAGGTTTCGAAATCTTCCGTCATTGAACTTGAGTTCAAATCGATAGGCAAAGTGTTATGAGCAACATATCCATTCAAAATATTATCAACAGGATTCTCATCACCAGAACGAGAAACATTGAAATTGAAGGTGTATTGTCCACCAGTAGACATATTTGCTACGGGCATGTTGATTACCTTGGTAGCAAATGGAAGAATGGTATCCAAATTGGTAGCCGTGTACACCCCAGCACCCGTTCTTGCACCAGAGTAGGTGTAAGAAACCGAGAAACCTCCGATGATTGGAGCAACACCACTGTTTTTCAATCGAACAGAAACTGGAGTCGAACTTGTTAGCGCACAACCGGTTTCAGGAGCAACTACAGCTTGCATGGTGATATCGTTGTTATTTACACGACGCAAAGTGATATCATCGATATTCAAAGGATAATATGAACCACCGGTGTTACCCTGATTGTAGTTGAAAGTCATGAAATAACTACCAGTGGTGGTAGCCGTGAAGTAACCCGTGTAGGTTTGACAAGCAGAAGTAAAGTTTGAAACTGAATCTTGATTGAATACAAATGAGTTCGGGTTTTGAGAATTGGAGAAACCGAACAACACCTTTGGTTGTACTGACCACAAATTCACAGAGGAAGCCTTGTATCCAAAGGTCAATTCATACGTTTTTCCAGCCTCTAAACGGAAACAATTGGAGAATACCCATTCGTTTTGTACAGTTCTATCACTCGTAACTACCAATGCATTGGTACCATTACAGCTAAACTGACCAGTTCCACCGGTGTTGTTTTGCCACATATTGGCATAGTTACCAGAACCTAGGATAACAGCATCATTCTTTTCATCAAAGGTGTACCAACCGCTTGGTAAACGACCGCCTAAACCTTCAAAAGTTTGAGTGTAGGTATTTGTTAATTCAGTAGATGCATTGTTGATTGTTGAACTATATCCAATGTTATTGGAATTGTTTGGATCCGATGCATGATTAGTACGTACTTCAATGAATTTTGCTCCAACACCATTCAAGTTGATGGTAATGGTATGATTGCTAGAAGCTCCAGCTGCCAAAGTTCCAACGAACGAAGTCGTGTTCACCCATGAACCGTTATTCACACGATATTGAACCGGAATAGTTCCCGTAAATGAACTTCCAGAGAAGTTAGAAAGCGTTACACTCATCGCCTCAGATGCACCTAAATTACATCCAGTATTGGGAATACTAATGGCAGTAACCCCAAAATCGTTGTTGGATCCACTCACCAAACGAATGGAATCAACGAAGAAATAATAAGCGTTTGCATTGAATGATTCAGCAACTGTTGGTGCTGTTGGACCATCGTTGGCAAAAATAGCCAAAACAATTTCCTGACCAGCATACGCTGACAAAGGCACGGAATAATTGCGGAAAGTTGGAGACAAGTATTGTCCGCGGGTAATGTTAAACAAATTTGACCATGTAACACCACAGTTGGTTGAAACCATCACCGCAACGGTATCGTCGGTGTGCATAGAATCAGCAAGAACCAAAGAAGAAAAATCTGAAATCGCAGCAGAAAATTGAAAAACGTCTCCTGTAGCTGGTGTGAAAATTGGACTTACTAACCAATCTTTTTTCTTCGTATCAGCAAAACCTACGTTGATGGGTGTACCCATAGCAATGGCAGCCGTATTATTTCCAGTACCATTAAAATTAGGTGCAGTTAACCAGGTAGCAGCATAGCTTAAAGGACTGGTTGCCCCAGTTCCTTCTCTCCATTTGCGATTGGAAACAGATTGAAAATTTAAGTTTGCTCCGTTGTAGTTGGTAAAATCTTGATTGAATGGTCCACCGTTGGCATAAAGCACATCTCGGGTGTAGGTAGAAGAGTCATTACACGCCTTTAAATCAACCCCAGGTGCAGCGTTTACGCTGAATCCAAAACGGTACGTGGTATCATCAATCAAATCGTAAGCATTGGACATGGTAACACTTAAGTTAGCGTTGGGAGCCAATGAACCAGTGCTTACCGTAACGGGAGCAAAAATTTGTGCATTTGTTCCAGCAACAGAACCACGAACCTCCACCGGATTGGTGGCAAAGTTCCAAGTAGCTGTACCTGTATTGCGAATAACGGTTGAAATGGTTTTTCCGTAACCTGCCCAACAACCCGTAGCAGCAGGCGACATACTAACAATGGACAAGTCAGCAGCAACATTCGATGGTGCATTGTATCCAACTTGGATGTTTGGAACATAAGTTCTGGCATTTCCAATGGCAGTAGGAGTAGCCGTTACATAAGGTGTAGTTGTGGAGATCCCTAGGTAGTAAGAAGGATTAGTTTGACCTAAATAACCTACCGTTCCGTTACCTCCTGCTGACATTCCCCAACCAATGGTAGAAGTTAACCATCCTGTTGTTGCTCCATTCACATTCATTTCAATCAAAACTTCAATATTTCCACCCGTGTAACTAAAATTGGTGGAAAATGGGAAATTAATGAAGCCTGCAGCAGATGGAAGCGTTTGCGTTGTGTTTTGATATACCAACGTGGCACCGGCAGAAGTCCAAGTGTTGGGCGAACCTGAATAACTACTTGAAGCATTACGCATGAAAATTCGCATGGTTAAGTTTCTACCTGCCGAAGTTCCACCCGTGGTTAGTTTATTCAAAGCCAAAGAAGAAATCGTTCCGCATGAAACAATACCATCGGCCGCGAGTTCTGAGGCCTGATACATGAACATGGTTCTTTGGTAAGGAATAAGCTGGGTAGTAGCCATGTAAAGCGGTCCAATTGAACTGTTTACAACTTGTGGATCCCCCAGCGTAATCGTTGTTTGGGCTTGTGTACCAGAAGCACCCAAGATGGCCAAAAACAGCCCCAACCAGGACCATAATCGCCGTTTACTTTCGTGTTTTTTCATAAAAATTGGTTTAGTTTACGTTTCAGAACTGGCAAACTTAACAAAAATTAAATGAGTTCAATCCCTTTCCTTTTACATTTACATTTCTAGGATAATTTTTTCAATTCACTCCCTCGTCAGTCTCAGGCAAAAAAAACAAAATACAACATAAAATTTTGTTTTACAGCAATTTATGAATTAAGAACAAAAAGTGTACAATTTATTCAACACATTGGAATTCAGAGTTTTGAATCCTACCCCAATTGGAGTAGAAGGTTGGACTAAAATTTCTTACCTTTGCCGTTAAAAAAACACCCATGGCCCAACCATTAGCGACCTTAGAACAAGCTCAACAACTCGGCTTACTTCCTGATGAATTTGAATCCATCAAAAGAATTCTTGGCAGAACTCCAAATTTTACCGAAATGTCCATTTATTCGGTGATGTGGAGCGAGCATTGTTCCTACAAAAATTCTATTGCTTACCTCAAAACCCTGCCTCGTGAAAGCGAAAAAATGCTGGCCAAAGCAGGGGAAGAAAATGCGGGTCTAATCGACATTGGGAATAATTTGGGCTGTGCCTTTAAAATTGAATCCCACAATCACCCCTCTGCCATCGAACCCTATCAGGGTGCAGCTACCGGTGTGGGCGGAATCAATCGCGATATTTTTACCATGGGAGCACGCCCCATCGCACAACTTAATTCACTTCGATTTGGGAAATTGGAAGAAGAACGCACCAAGTGGATCATCCGAGGCGTAGTAAAAGGTATCGGCGATTATGGAAATGCCTTTGGTGTACCAACAGTGGGCGGAGAAGTATTCTTCGACGATTGCTATAATGTTAACCCTTTGGTCAACGCCATGAGTGTTGGAATCGTGGAAAAAGGTAAAACCGTTTCTGCTATTGCTTACGGAGAAGGAAACCCCGTTTTCATCGTCGGTTCAAGAACCGGAAAGGATGGAATCCACGGCGCAACATTCGCTTCAGGAGATATTACCGAAGATTCGGCCAATGACCTCCCCTCCGTACAAGTTGGAGACCCATTCCAAGAAAAACTTCTTCTCGAAGCTACCCTTGAAGCCATTGAAACCGGCGTCATCGTGGGAATGCAAGATATGGGAGCTGCAGGCATTACCTGCTCCACCTCTGAAATGTCGGCCAAAGGAAATAGCGGAATGATCATTCATCTTGATAAAGTTCCTACCCGCCAAGCCAATATGAAAGATTGGGAAATTCTTCTTTCCGAATCACAAGAACGCATGCTCATTGTTGCAAAAAAAGGAGAAGAAGCTCCACTTTTGAAAGTTTTTGAAAAATGGGATTTACAGTGCGAACAAATCGGCACGGTAACCGACGAACCTTTGCTGAAATACTACATGAACGGAGAGTTGGTAGCCGAAGTTCCTGCTGAATCGTTGGTTCTTGGTGGAGGAGCGCCCATCTAC
>JAIYBD010000223.1 GCA_027488715.1 Bacteroidota bacterium
AACTGTTCCTCTTGATTCAAGGCCTGGAACGAATACCGCACAAAAGTGTGTCCGTTTTGCTCGGTCACCGGAATCTCGATGCGGTAATGATCTACCAATTTCCGATAAAGAGCCACCGGATTTTCGGTAGGAAACGGAATGGCGAACATTTGCCCGATCCAATCGGATGATAGGGGCGCATGCGACACTACCCCTAACGCTTCCGTAAATCGTGGCGCCCATTCCCGAACCATGCGTTGGCAATCGGCTGCCACCGTCCACCAATCGTTCTCCTCCATGAACCGAATGGCAGCCGGAACGGTGAGAAAAGCCGAAAAATCGCGGGTGCCGTTCATTTGATGATAATCCAAAAACAACGAATCGGAAGGCGTGGCGCTGCGGAATCCCCAACTGATCACCAACGGATCCAGCCACGCCTGCTGGGAAGGAGAAGCGTACAAAAACGAAGCTCCCTTGGGCGCCATCATCCATTTGTGGCAAGCACCGAAGTACAAATCGGCGCCCAGTTCCCGCAAATTCAACGGCAACATGGCCGGGGCGTGCGCCCCATCGATGATGGTGAGTATTCCGCGTTTTTTCGCTTCAGCGATGATTTCCTCCACCGGTAAAATCAGGGCCGTTGCACTGGTGATGTGACTCAGAAAAACCACCTTCGTCTTTTCGTTTGCCGCCGACCAAAACTGCTTCAAAAAATCATCTTTGGAAACGATGGGTAGCGAAATGGGCGCTTTCCGATAAACAAAACCCCGCTTTTCGGCATAATACGTCCACGTTCGATCCATTGCCCCATACTCCAAATTCGTGGTTAACACTTCCTCCCCGGCATGAATGGGCAAGGATTTTACGATGGCATTTCCGGCGTAACTCGGGTTGGTAACAAATACGAGATCGCGGGCCGGAGCTCCCAAATACTTCCCCAACGCTTCCCGCGATTCGGCCAAGGCCTCCAATCCAATTTTGGTAATGAATTGAACGGGGGAGGCTTCAAGCTTGCGTTGCCATTGTTGGTACTCCTCGAAAACAGGACGCGGGCACGCCCCAAACGAACCAAAGTTGAGGAATGACAAGGAGTCATCGAGCAGAAAAAGATCTTTAAAGGGATTCATGGCCAGATTTTAAAAGTTTCTTCATCAAAAAATACAGGGGAAATCCACCGAGAAACAGCAGCAACCCAATCCAGAAGGCTTGGGGATCTTGCAGCATCACGCTCGCGGTTACTCCCAAATAAATCAGTACAAACAGGATGGGCCCCCAAGGGTAACCCTTCATTTCAAAAATTTCGTTGGGGGCTTCTTCCCCTTTTTTCCTCAACCAAAAGATGGAGGCAGCACCGAGAATAAATCCAATGCTATCAAAAAACATCACATAGCCCAGAATCTTTTGGAACGACTCTAGGAAAAGCACCGAAAGCACCATCACAACGCAGAAAAATCCAATCCCCCAAACGGGCACTTGCTTGGTTTTCGATAACTTTTGAAAAACCCGAGGGAGCACTCCTTCCTCGGCCATGGCCACGTAAATGCGAGAACTGCTGATGAGGGTAACGTTGGCAAAACTCATCACAGCCAGATAAAACAAAAGATTGAGGAACAACTGGGCCGATGGACCTCCCAACCTGTAGGTCACATCGCTAGCCAAAGTGGTCGTTTCGGCCATTTTGGATAATCCCAAGGTGGAAACGTAACTCCAATTGATGGCCAAATACAACCCCATGATCAACACAATTCCCCAAAATACCGCTCGCGGAATGGTCCGTCGGGGTTGGTCGATGTCGCCTCCAAAATTGATGATGCTTTGGTACCCACCAAAGGTAAAAAAGATGGGAACGAAGCACAGAAGCAAGTTTTTCCAGCTGAATGGAACGTGTGCATGGGGTAGGGTTTCGACGGCGGGAGGAACGAAAAACAAGGCCGAAATAAGAAATAACATCAAACTAATTTTGATGATCATGAGAACATTGATGAGGCGGCTACTCATTTTCAAGCCCAACAAATTGAATCCCCAAAGAAAGGCAATCGTACCCAAGGCGATCGCACCCTCCGACACCTCTATGGAAGGACCAAAACGCCCGCCAAAGTCGTGCAGAAATGCTTTCAAATAGCTCGAACCGAGCAAGGTGACGGCGGTGGTGGCCCCCGCGTTACTGATAACCAAAATCCAGTTTACCATGAAGGCCACCACGGGATGGTACACCCGCGAAAAAACCTTGTAAAATCCTCCACTCACCGGAATGCGGGTGCCAATTTCTGCAAAGATGAACGAGCCAATAAAGCTAACCGCTCCGCCCAAGATCCAGGCCCAGAAATAAACGGCTTCCGATCCTTGGGCATGGCGCGCTACTTCAGAAGGTGTACGAAAAATACCCATGCCGATGACCAATCCGGCAACAATGAACGTTACATCCATCGTTTTTAATCGATGCTGACTCATGGGGGAAAGATAGGAACATTTTAACGGAAATCCCTCAACGAATTCGAGGATCGATCCACCGATGAATCTGATCGGTTAAAGCCTGCAGAACCATAAAAATTAAGGAAACCAACAGCACAATTCCCATCAATACCGGCAAATCTGATGCGTTCAGGGCATCCACCGTGAGCTTGCCCAAACCCTTCCAGCCAAAGATGGATTCTACAAATACGGCTCCGGCCAATAAACTCGCCAACCACCCCGTAATGGTGGTCACCACCGGAGCCAACGAATTCCGCAAAACGTGCCTGCTGAAAACCTGCCATTCCGATAATCCTTTGGCACGAGCCATCCGCACAAAATCGGTAGAATACGTTTCTAAAAAACTGGATCTCGACATCTGCAAAATCACGGCTAGCGGACGAATACCCAACGTAAATGCCGGCAAAACCAGATTTTTCCAGGCGATGTGTTTGCCCTCCCAAACATCGTAGTCCATCCAACTACCACTGATGGGCAAACCCGTGATGTCATGCCACCAATAACCCAAAAAAAATGCGGCCAAAACAGCTGCTAAATAACTGGGGATGGAAATCCCCAAGGTAGAAAATCCCACCAAAAACCGGTCCAGCCAGGTGCCTTGATTCCAAGCGGTAATCGCCCCCAACGATAAACCCAACAACATGGCCAATCCCATGGCCGAAAGTGCTAAGATCGCCGTACCTGGCAAACTCTCCATCAACAAATCGGCTACATATCGATCGTTTTGAAACGACTTCCCCAAATAAGGCCATTTGAGAAGACAACCTTCTTTCTCGCCTTTCCAAATCCACACTCCCGAATACTCCTTCGAAGTAGAATCGGTGGGGTGAAGACCGATCGGACTGAGACGATTCAAGGTTTGCAGATATTGGGAAGAAAGTGGTTGATCCAAACCCCATTTGCTTCGCATGGCCTGACGGGTTTTTTCGTCCGAATTTTGTCCCAAGGCCGATTCAACGGCATCGCTAGAAAGTCCAAAAAACAAGAAGAACACCAAGGTGACCACCCCCAAAAGCGTGAAAAACCAAAGCAATATCTTTCTTCCTTGTTGCATTACTTCTGAAAATGATCAACCGACGGAAGCGCATGCCAACTCCAATGTTTCACCACCGTTCCTTGGCGAAGGTACGTTAGTCCCGGATTGGAACGAACGATCGTTTTCAACAAGGTGCGATCGCCTGTAAGCCATTCATAAGGAAGATGCGTTTGGCTTTGAATTCGCTCCACATCGGAGGGAAGTCCGGAAGTCCAAACGTATACCTTAAATCCCTTGGAAAGAAGCGAAGCATACGTCCCAAAAGGTTGAAAATCGCTTCCGTTGATTTTCGACAAATCGGAGGAAATGATGAGTAGCACATTGGCGCCTTTTAAAATTTCATCGGTTCGATCGTTACCGGCCGAATCGGTCGCAACAAAATCGTGAACGGGCGGCCGGTATCCTTCCCGCACTTTCCGATCCTTCCGATCGACAAATTCCCAACCCGATCCCGGGATTTTGTCCATGGAAAATTCCTGAATGCTTCCCGTTTGCTTGTTTTTGTACACAAAGATCATTTCAAACGAATCGGTAGGTGCACCTTCGGGAATTTTCATCAAATCGGGCAAGTGGTTTCCCGGCTGAAACGGTCGAAAATCGATGATGGGTAAGTAATTCAAAGTAAAAAAGCTAAGAAAAACCGAGAATACGACCGCCAATCCGGTTATCCATCGGCTGCGTTTCGGGGTGGTTAAAAGAGGAATCTCTCGGTGATGCACCAAAAGAAAAAGGATGAGCAGCAACAACACAACGTCTTTCCCAAAACTCACCTTTGGCGATAATTTTAAGGCATCGCCGAAGCAGCCGCAATCGGAAACCAATTGATTCGCTTCGTTGAAAGACTGGAAAAAGGAAGGCGATTGCCCAGCAGCTTCCGCCGCTGCACGGAGATCGGCTTGGTAAAATGCCGGATTCACGTATCCACTTAAATAAGTTATGCCCGTAAGCAGCGTGAAGAAAATCATGGTAAAAAGGAGTAACCATGTCACGCGCTTCAACCTAAATCCTAAAAACAACATCACCCCGCAAACCACTTCCAACACACAAACAAAGATGCCCAAACTCAAGGATAAGCCGTCGGAAATACTCCAACCAAAAACATGGAAATACTCGGTTAATTTGTAGGAAAATCCGAGAGGGTCATTTAATTTTATGAGGCCCGAAACCACAAAAAGCAACGAAACCAACCCTTGTGAAAAACGCAAAAATTTCCGACCCATACAACAAAGTTAGAAGATTATGCGAAAAAGAAAGCAGCAGCATAGATTTTACCTCCTCATTTTTTTTGGACAAGTCGGGGTAAAATGTGGAAAACGTTGCTTACCTTTGCAGTCCATTAAAAAACCAAACCGTTTCTAAGTATGAATCAGTACGAAACCATCTTCATCTTAACTCCCGTTTTGTCGGACGAGCAGGTGAAGGAAGCGGTGGGTAAGTTCGAGAAGTTCTTGAACGATCGTGGAAGCAAGATGATCCACCAGGAAAGCTGGGGATTGCGCAAATTGGCTTATCCGATCCAAAAGAAAATGACCGGCTTTTACCACCTCTTCGAATTCCAAGCAGATCCAACCGTGATCGCATCATTTGAAGTTGAATTCAAGCGTGATGAGCGAGTTCTTCGCTTCTTGACCGTGAAGCTCGACAAACACGCCATGGCGTTTAATCAATCTCGCCGCGTTAAAAAAGGCGCAGCTGAGGCCGTAAATGAAGGAGGAGAAGCATGATCAGTAATAGCTTCGCGGCTATTCCTACTCAAGAGGAAACCCGCAAAAAGTTTTGCCGCTTCAAAAAGGCAAGAATCAAGCACATCGATTACAAAGACGCTGATTTCTTGTTGAAATTCGTGAACGAACAAGGAAAACTTCTTCCACGTCGTATCACCGGTACTTCATTAAAATTCCAACGTAAAATTTCAGTATCCGTTAAGCGTGCTCGTCACCTTGCCTTGATGCCTTACGTTGCTGATGGTTTGAAATAATTAAGGAGGACGTTCGATGAAAATTATTTTGAAAGAAGACGTTCGCGGACTTGGGTACAAGTACGACGTTATCACCGTTAAAAACGGATACGGACTTAATTACCTTTTACCAAAAGGTATGGCGGTTATCGCTAACGAATCCAACATCAAAATGCGCGATGAAGATGTTCGTCAAGCATCTCGCAAGTTGGAAAAATTAAAAGGTGACGCCGAAGCATTGGCAGCTAAATTAGCTGAAGCTGCTTTGCGCATCCCCGCAAAAGTAGGCGATGGCGGCCGTTTGTTCGGTTCCATCACCACTGGCCACGTGGCTGAAGCCCTTGCTGCCAAAGGCATTGAGGTTGATCGTCGCCGTATGGCCTTCAACAACGATCCGAAAATGATCGGTACCTACACCGTTGTAGTTGACCTACACCGCGATGTAAAAGCCGAAGTTTCGGTAGAAGTTGTTGCTGAATAATATCATTCACCCATAGGGTTGAGGTTCGAGCTCCCAATGCTGGAGCACTTTCCTCAACCCTTTTATTTTTAAATTTATGAACTCCGGTAGAAAACGCATTCGCCGGTCGGCCACCCCGGGATGGGGCCACCAAGCAGAAAACCAAGAACAGAAAAATTCTTTTCGTTCCGATTCCAAATCCAATTCAGAAGATCGTTCCCAAGATCTAAATTTCCGAAAATTCGACGTTGATCACGATCGTTCCAAAGAACGTTCCTTCAACCGAGATGATCGACCATTCAACCGCGATCGAAACGATGGCGGAAATCGTCCATTCAACCGGGAAGACCGTCCGTTCAACCGCGACCGAAACGATGGCGGTAATCGACCATTCAACCGAGAAGACCGTCCCTTCAACCGCGACCGAAACGATGGCGGAAATCGACCATTCAACCGGGAAGATCGTCCATTCAACCGCGACCGAAATGAAGGCGGAAATCGACCATTCAACCGAGAAGACCGTCCATTCAACCGCGACCGAAATGATGGCGGAAATCGACCATTCAACCGAGAAGATCGTCCGTTCAACCGCGATCGAAACGACTCCTTTGAACCGCG
>JAIYBD010000222.1 GCA_027488715.1 Bacteroidota bacterium
ATTCAAGGACAAGCATTGACGCAGAATTATGCTTTGAACTTTGTTGCACAAGACAATCAATGTCCTTTCAATGGGAAAAACATCTTTGCACTCAATCTTCAGTTGAATGATGTTGAACTTTCGGCACCAAGGATTTCGAGTATTTCATTTATTCCATCGAAGGTGAATGTTGTGATTGATTCGGTTATTGATTTAGCTAGGCAAGAGCCTTTTGATACCTCGTTGCAGCAATCGGTATTTCGCCGTGTTAACCGTTTGCACGGTATTCAGATTTACCGAGATTCGTGTGGAGCGGGAATGTTTCCTTATAAAACCCTTTGGAAACCTGTTGGTCTAACGGATAGCGCCCAATTGCAATGGATGCAACAAATAACATGGATTGATAGCAATTTGTCGCGAGATACTTGTTTGTACCGATATGTTGTGAAAAGCATTTATGGCTGTGATAGTTTGTTTTCTAGTTCATCGGATACGGCTCAGTTATTGGTTTTAAATGCCAGGGATATTCCATTGGAGAAACAAGGTTGGAAACTTTATCCCAATCCAGCAACGACCAAGGTGAATATTTCTCAAAATTCATGGAGCAGTACCGAGGTAACGGTGTTCAATTTGCAAGGAAAAGTTGTTTTTAAGAAAGATTTTGGGTTGATTCGTGAAGGAGAATTTTCGGTAGAAGGGTGGCCCACTGGAACGTATTTGGCAGAAATATGGAACAAAAAGAATGGACAAAAGCTATTGACTTCGAGAATAAAATTTACCGTTCAATAAAAATTTCCGAATAAATACTACATATTAAGAAATTGTTCCTACCTTTGAGAAAATTTCTAAAAAAGAGAAAGATGAAAAAAGGAATTCTACTATTCTTGTTATTGTTCATTGGATGGGGAACGGTGCAAGCTACGCATTTTGCCGGTGGAGATTGCTATTACGATTATGTGAGTGCAACGCCAAGTGATAGTACTCGTGCTCGTTATGCTGTTCACTATATTTTTTACCGTGATATTCAAGGAGCTCAATTCAACGCAACTTCCATCACGGTGGGCATGTACGATGCTTCACCAACCTCTGTTTCTGGAGTGGTTGAGGTGCTTAGATCCGTTCCACAGTATTCACGTCAATTCTTAAATCAGTATTCCCCAGGGTGTTTTTACAAAAGTGGTATTGGCTACGAACGCGTTGAATTTATTGATACCGTTGATTTATTAAGAACCAAAGGTTTTTTCTTTTCTACTTCAAATTACGCTCGAAACGGCGGACAAATCCAAAATATTAGTCAAACAGGTCCTTTTTCAGTTGTTTTAAGTACTTACGTTCCGCCACGAAATTCCTTTGTTAACAACAGTCCGCGTTTTCGAGCTATTCCTGTTCATTACGCTTGCGTTGGGAAAAAGTATGTGTTTAACCACGACGGATTTGATCCCGATGGAGATTCCCTGGTATTCAACATCGTATGGCCGTATGGCCAAGGCGGTACTTATCGTTCAGGCGGTAACGTTGGTGAAGGAGGGATTCCCGATTTCAACATTTCAACTTTGCCCCTTGCACAACGCTCTAGCTTTCCTACCCGTCCAACTTTGCCTGGGAACAATACCGGTATTTCGGGGTATTATACCCCAGTTACCTATCAAGGGGCGTATAGTTTTCCATCTAACCAAGTCCCTGCAATTTCACCCGATACTTTAAAAATGACCGGAAGCACCGGCGAAATTAGTTTTACTCCAACCAACCAAGGTGGATTCGTGGTAGCTATTGAGTGCTTGGAATACCGGGTTGACCGCATTAACAATGTAACTACCTACCTGGGATCAACTCGAAGAGATTTGCTGTTCTTTTTTGATGCAAGTTGCACCGGGAATAGTGCACCCCAGGTTTTTGTGACCGATAGTTTTACCCTCCAAGTTGGAGATACCCTCAACTTTAATGCTGTAGGGATTGATTTTGATCCTACTCGTGATACGGTAATTATGAGTATTGCTGGAGATATTGTTGGTACAGGATCTGGAAAGGCTACCGTTACCATTACTCCGGGCCCGAGTCAGGCGGTAATGAATATTCGATGGATTCCGAATTGTACCTATGCAAGAACAGCACCATATTTTTTATTCATCACGGCAAAGGATAATTTGTGTGCAGTTTTTCAAAAAACAGTTTACGTTCGGGTTTTACCAAAATCCATCATTTCCCCTCCTCAAAATCTTAATTGTTCAAGCAAAAACGGTGGATTAAAATTAACATGGTCTAATTCATTCAGTAATGGTATTGATTTTTCAAAATACCTGATTTATCGAAAAATAGATCAAGCACCATTTCAATTGATTGATTCAATTAGTCAATTCACCCAATTGAGTTATTTTGATTCCATGAATTATTCAAGTAACAATATTGGTTCCATTTCTTATTACATGATTGGTGTAAATACATGTGGAGAAACGGGAAAAAGTTCAGATACTACTTCTTTTATTGTTCAAAATATTGTTTCTAGCCTTCCCGACACTCTTTCTGCCTGCGGCAAATCAGCTGTTCTAGATGCTGGTAATATTGGTGCTAGTTTTTTATGGAATACGGGTGAAATGACTCAACAAATTACGGTTGCCCAGTCTGGTTGGTACCATGTTACGATTTCAACGCAAACCAATTCTTTAAGGGACAGCGTTTACGTCGACCTCCTCTCTGTGGATCTCGGCAACGATACCGCCATTTGTGCGGGTGAAACCTACGTGATCAATCCCTTCGTGAAAGGAAATCCGAATTTGAAAAACGGATTGATGGCCGCTTACTCTTTCGATGGAAATGCCTACGACTTTTCGGGCAACGGAAACCACGGAAAACCCCGTGGTGTAACGCCCACCATCGACCGTTTCGGAAATCCCAATGGAGCGTATTTCTTCCGCGGATTCGGCAATAACGACCATATTTTCGTAAAAAATAATCCCTCGCTACACATCGATTCGGTGTACACCATGTCGCTTTGGTACAAAGAAATTCCAGGAAATGCCATGAACGGGGTAGGGGCTTATGCACCTACCAACGGAACTGCCGCTTTGTTTGCTAAAGAAGGCGACGGAATTGGAACCCCTCCCGGATTTTTTGCCGACGTTAATTACAATGCTAACGGCTACACCCTCAATTATATGCAGGTAGATGGTTGCTGCGGAGTACGTTCAAAATTCCAAACTCAATTTAGCCATCAAATGCCAATCGATTCATCGTGGAAACATTTGGTCATCATCAACACCAAAGACTATTCCGAAATGTACGTGAATGGTTCCAAAGTGAAGTTCACGCAAATACCTTCCACGTTCTTGGCCGCAAACCGCAACAACTTATTTTTCGGCACCTACGGATACGGCCAAAAATCGCCTTTCTGGTACCCGTTCTACGGTAGTATGGATGAGGTATTTATGTACAATCGTGCCTTGGATTCCAATGAAATTCGCGATTTGTACCTGCTTCAAAATTCTCAAAATCAGTTCACCTACACTTGGAGCAACGGAGCAACAACGCCCTACATTGGTGTTACTCCAACCCAAACTACCACCTACTATTGTACCGTGAGCAACGGCATTACAACTTGTGTTGATAGTGTTACCATTACCGTTAAACCTAATCCTCCAGTGGTTGCGCTTCCCGATACCTTGTTCCAGTGCGGAAACCCCGGACGTTTGGATGCCGGCAATCCGGGAGCTACCTATTTGTGGAGCAACAAAGCCACTACCCAATCCATACTTCCCGTTAATGGAGGTTGGTATTCCGTTGTTGTGAATCAGAATGGATGTACAGCCACCGATTCTTCTTTCGTTGATTTATTGACGGTGGATTTAGGGAAGGATACCAGCATTTGCATCGGTTCTTCGGTTACCTTAAGCGTTCAGGGACAAAATAATGGAAATACCACTCCCGATAGTATTTTTGTTCCATCCGATGCCTCTTGGAAAGTGAGTCTTCTGAATCCGGAAGGATGGGAATACGTTGGATTTAACGATACGAATTCCTTTTGGCCATCGGCTAAAATTCAGGGTACTTCTTCCATTTCTGGAGCACTACCCATTTGGCACCCTGATAGTGTTGGCATTTACGATGCGTACTTCCGTAAGGTGTTTGAAGTGAATGGCCAACCGAATACCGATTTTCAATTGGAGGTTTCGGCAGAAAACGAATATTATGCGTTTG
Source organism: Bacteroidota bacterium (assembly GCA_027488715.1). GTDB lineage: Bacteria > Bacteroidota > Bacteroidia > UBA7662 > CANHCV01 > CANHCV01. The sequence goes on from JAIYBD010000222.1 coordinate 4,171, forward strand.
TAAACGGTCGTTTTGTTGGATATGGAAACAGCACCATGACCGGAAATCAAACGTATTCCATCTCCTCTTACTTGGTTCAAGGGTACAATTCAGTAGCCATTTTTGCCTCCAATTGGGGCGCCTCAACGGCCCAATTAACGGCCTTAATTACCGGTACAACCGATAAAAAATCGTACTTGTGGACAACGGGAGATACCACTTCTTCCATCACGGTTGCTCCTACTCAAACCACCACTTATTACTGCACAGTAACCAACGGTTACACCTTCTGTACGGATAGCATCGTTGTTCGCGTTGGAACGCCCCAGGCAACATCCGTTACGGCATCAACTTGTTCGAATCAACCGTATGTTTTTGGAGGAAGATTAATTTCGCAACCGGGTGTTTACGTAGATAGTTTGCGTTCTTCGTTGGGTTGCGATTCAATTGTAACGCTTTCGTTGAACATCAACCCAACTTCTTCCGATACACTGCGCGTTAAAGTTTGTGGAAATCAAGGGTATTCGTTTGCTGGAGGAGTATTAACTCAACCTGGGTTTTATGTTGATACGCTTCAAAATTCTTTGGGATGCGATTCTGTGGTGACAATAGACTTGCAATTTGCGCAACCCGATACTCAGCGACTTTCGGTTAGCATTTGTACCGGATCAACGTATTTCTTTAATGGCCAAAACTTGAATAGCTCGGGAACTTATCAAGCAAATTTAACCAATTTACTTGGATGTGACTCCTTGGTTATTTTGCAGTTAACCGTTAATCAAACCATTCAAAATACCATTCAGGCCTCCATTTGTCAAGGACAATCGTATTCCTTCTTAGGAAATTCTTATCAAAATTCTGGACGTTATTTCTTCGCATATCAAACCGCTTCGGGATGTGATTCCACCGTGATTTTGGATTTAACCGTTAATGCAGTGGTAAAACCGACTATTTCAGCGAATGGACCTTTGGAATTCTGTAGAAATACGGGGGTAACCTTTACCTCATCCCCAGGAGTTTCATACCTATGGAGCAATGGTTCTAGAAGCTCTTCCATTCAAATATCTCAAAGTCAGGCAATTTGGGTAGAAGTAACCGATGCCAATGGATGTGTTTCACGCAGTGATTCTCAAGTAACTGTTCAACGACTTTCCGTTCCCAATCGAGCTGATACCATTTTTGGATTTTTAAATCCATGCGGAGTGAGAGGAACGGCCAATACTTTGACCTATTCGGTGGATCGTGACCTTAATGCTACGTCTTATTCTTGGATCCTCACCGATGGAATAGCAGCTGTGGGTCGTACTGATAGTAACGTAATTTCCGTAACCTATCCAGCTGGATTCACCACGGGTCAAATTCGTGTCCTACCCATCAATGCTTGCGGAAGTGGTTTTGCTAGAGCTATTTATCCAAGAACTGGACAGCCCAATACGGCTCCTGTGGTTACCCAATCGGTAACTTCGGTGTGTGGAATTCGGGGTACAGCCACAACGGCAACGTATACCATTCAACCCGTTGATGGCTGTAATTCGTATTTATGGACTTTGCCATCGAATGCCACGTTGGTTTCAGGACAGGGTTCTACGAGCATTCAAGTTCGCTTTGGTTCATCGTATTCTGGTGGTGTTATTTCAGTGGCAGGGGTTTCTCCTTGTGGTAATTCTCCTACCCGCGGTATTACCGTTTCCTTGTTGGCCAAGCCCATCATTTCTGGACCAAACACCATCTGTGCAGGAAGTCAGGAAACGTACACCATTCCGGCGGTTCCTGGTGCCATTCGTTACCGTTTCAATTTGCCAGCCGGATTGGTTTTGGTGAGTCAAAATGCCAACAGCGCGGTGATTCGTAACAATGGATCGTTTATTTCAGGAAGTTTGGGAGCCCAAGTACAAACATCGTTGTGTGGTTGGTCACAACCCGGTTCCCTATCGTTGAATACGGTTGCATGTCGTTCGATTGCTAACGAAAGCTTGTCGATTGCCATTTATCCGAACCCCAGCCGAGGAGAATTCCAGTTGCAATTGGGAACCTTGGTTTCGAATATTCAAGTGAGTTTGTATGCTAGCGATGGCCGTTTGGTTAAGCGAGAAATGGTTTCTGCAGTACAAATCCAAACGTTGAATTATCAAAATTTAGCCGAGGGCTTGTACCATTTGGAAGTCGTAGCTACCGATTTGAACCAGCAAGTGGTTCGCCATCTGGAGAAGATCATGATTCAGCGATAAACTGGATCAATCAGTAAATAACAAAGCCCCGAAGAAATTCGGGGCTTTGTTGTTGGTGAGGACTCAGAATTGGAAGTTTTTTGGATCTTACACGACCGCAATTGTAAGGCAAACGGTTTATGCAA
>JAIYBD010000017.1 GCA_027488715.1 Bacteroidota bacterium
CGAAGGTTGAAAGTCACCCCCGCCTGTCCGTTCCCACCAGCACGACCGGTGTTCAGGTACTGCGCATCAGCGCCGAATGCCGCAAGGGCCAACGCCAATCCAAAGTAAAGTTTTTTCATAAATATTGATTGATTAGTTTTCTTTCCTAAAAGTACAACGATTTGTTCAAATTCCAAATTACTGCAATTGTTTCAATGCATTTTGAAGCGATGATATTTTGGATTCGGCATCGGCCAATTTCTTTCGTTCATTGGCCACCACCGCTTCCGGTGCACCGGCAACAAATTTTTCATTGCTTAATTTCGCATTCACCGATTTCAAAAATCCTTCCTGGTAGGCAATTTCTTCCAAAATCTTTTGAATTTCTTCTTCTTTATTGATGCTTTGGCTCAAGGTGATGTACGCCTCGTTGGTTCCCACCACCAAGGTTAATTTTCCTTCAGATGGAGCTTCCATGGCCACCAATTCTGAGGTATTACCCAATTTAACAATCATGCCCTCCATGCGCTTCCATGCTGCAGAATGGGATGAAATTCCAACTTCCAACATTTCCTTGGGAGAAATTCCCTTTTGCTGCCGAAGATTTCTCAATTCAGAAACCAACGCAATGGCAGCATCTACATCCTCCAAAATAGAACGATCGAACGGTTGGGGTGTTGGCATTTGTGAAGTGGCCAAAAACGAAGTTGACCTGCCGAGATGACTCCATAACTCTTCGGTGATGAAAGGCATAAAGGGATGAAGAATGGACAACACATCGCCCATCAATTCCACGGTCGCCTCGTACGTAGCCCGATCGATGGGTGCACCGTAGGCGGGCTTGATCCACTCCAAATACCACGAACAGAAATCGTCCCAAACCAATTTGTACACCTTCATCAAGGCCTCACTCAAGCGGAATTTGGCATAATCGTCTTCCATTTCGGCCATCACCTGGTTCAATCGATGACGAAACCATTGAATGGCCGCCTGATTTCCCTCCACTGCACCATCCACCACTTCCCAGCCTTGGATCAATCGGAAGGCATTCCAAAGTTTATTACTAAAGTTTCTTCCTTGCTCGCACAATTTCTCGTCGAAAGGTAAATCGTTCCCCGCTGGCGAGCACAACAACATGCCCACCCGAACTCCATCGGCCCCGTACTGGGCAATCAAGTCCAACGGATCGGGTGAATTACCCAAACTTTTACTCATTTTCCGACCCTGTTTGTCGCGAACGATCCCCGTTAGGTACACATTTTTGAACGGGGCCTTTCCGGTATAATGCTTTCCGGCCATGATCATTCTCGCCACCCAGAAAAACAAAATCTCGGGAGCCGTCACCAAATCGCTGGAGGGATAAAATTGCTTGAAATCCGGATTCTCGGGATGCGCTAACCCGTCGAAAACGGAAATGGGCCACAACCAACTCGAAGCCCAAGTATCCAAAACGTCTTCATCTTGGCGCAAATCAGCCAAGGTTAATTGAGCATTTCCGGTTTTTAACTTGGCCTTTTCCAAGGCTTCTTCGGCCGTTGGTGCCACCACAAAATCGTTGGTTTCTCCCAAGTAAAACGCCGGAATGCGATGTCCCCACCACAACTGTCGACTCAAACACCAATCGCGAACGTTTTCCATCCAGTGTTTGTAGGTGTTCACAAATTTATTGGGGATGAGATTAACTTCTCCATCGAGAACAGCATCCAACGCGGGTTTCGAAAACTCTTGCATCTTCAAAAACCATTGCATGCTCAAGCGGGGTTCGATCACCGCATTGGTACGTTCGGAAACGCCGACCTGGTTGGTGTAATCTTTCAACTGATCCAACAATCCGGCTTCTTCCAACGCCTTGATCATTTTTTTACGAACAATGAAGCGATCCTCTCCGATGAACAAACCTGCCGCTTCGCTCATCGTCCCGTCGGGATTGAATACATCGATCACCGGAAGCTGGTGACGTAAGCCGATTTCGTAATCGACCAAATCGTGGGCAGGGGTAACTTTCAAACAACCCGTTCCGAATTCCATATCCAAAGCCGCATCGGCAATGATGGGAATCATTCGATTAACCAATGGAACTTGAACTTTTTTACCAACGAGATGGCGGTAGCGCTCATCGTCGGGGTGAACCGCAATGGCCACATCGCCCATGATGGTTTCCGGACGTGTTGTGGCAACCACCAAATGGCCAGATCCATCTTCCAGGGCATATTTTACGTAACAAAGTTTGCCGTGGCTCTCTTTGTACAACACTTCTTCATCCGAAACCGCGGTTTGCGCTTGCGGATCCCAATTCACCATGCGAACACCGCGGTAAATGTATCCTTGTTCATACAAATCACAGAACACCCGAATCACATCGCGGTAATAATCGGTATCCATGGTAAAATGGGTACGATCCCAATCGCAGGAAGCACCCAATTTGCGCAATTGCTGTAAAATAATCCCACCGTATTTTTCTTTCCATTCAAAGGCATGGCCCAGGAATTCATCCCGAGAAAGGTCTAATTTCTTGATGCCTTGATCGGCCAAAAGCTTCACCACTTTAGCCTCAGTTGCAATGGAAGCATGGTCGGTTCCTGGAACCCAGCACGCGTTTTTTCCTTGCATTCTTGCCCGACGTACCAAAACATCCTGAATGGTATTGTTGAGCATGTGTCCCATGTGCAACACCCCCGTTACGTTGGGAGGCGGGATGACCACGGTGTACGGCTCTTTCGACGGATCGGGGGTTGCGGTGAAGCAATGTGCATCGATCCATGCGTTGTACCATTTTTCTTCAAAAAGTTCGGGTTGCCAAGTTTTAGAAAGCGACATAATAAGGAAAATAAAAAACAAAAATACGGAAAAAAACCGGCTTATAAACCGATGAAATCCATGGAACCTCCAATCAAATCCTGACTGCGTTCGCGTTGGGTGTCGGTAATGAAGAGTTGGGCAAAATTTTGCTCCTGCACCCACTCCAATAGGCGTTTTAATCGCTGCTGATCGAGCTTCTCAAATAAATCGTCGAATAGCAGCGTTGGAGGAATGGATTGTTCTTGAGACAACCGTTTGATTTGAGCCAATTTGATGGAGAATACGAGGCTTTTTTGTTGCCCCTGGCTCGCAAATTTCTTCACGGAAAATCCATCCAACTTCCATTCGATATCGTCGGCTTGGGGCCCCGCCAAATTCCTTCCCGATGCTTTTTCCTGAGCCGATGCGGGGCCGAATTCCGAAGGTAGATACTCGACCGTTGGAATTTCCCTCCCCCCACTGATGTTGGAATAAATCTCCACCAATTCGGGCGACAGCGCTTCAATAAATGCTTTTCTTCGGTTTTGAAGAAGGGAGGCCAATGGCCCCATTTTCATTTCCGTAAATTCCAATAGAAAAGGATCAACAGATTGATGTTCAGAAATTTGTTTGAGGATGGCCGATCGTTGCTTCAGCCATTTCTGGTATTCGGTGAGGGCCGCAAGGTACTCGGAATCGACCTGACACAAAAAGCGGTCCATCATCTTCCTTCGTTCTTCGCTACCGCCCAAAATGAGTCCAGTGTCGGAAGGAGCCACCATCACCACGGGGCGTTTTCCTATGAGCGATTTGGCGGTGACCTTGTATCTATTTTCCCGAATTACCTTACCTTTGCCCTCTTCCCAACCCATAAAAACGTGACCATCGGAAAAATTTCCCTCCAAAGTGTACATGGCAGCTCCAAACTGAACATTGTGCTGATCGATGGATTTAAAATAACTTTTGGTCAGGCACAAATGATGGATGGAATCGATGAGATTGGTCTTTCCCAAACCGTTTAATCCGTGAATAACAACGACTTTCTCCTCGAACTGACAGGTCAATTCGGGCAAGTTTCGGAACTGAAATAATTTAAGTTGATGGAGCAACGTTGGGGATTGAATGGTTTGTTGTATTTTTACGCGCTATTAAAAAAAGCACAGAAAAGCATGGCAAAAATAAACATCACCAAGGAAACCTACTTAAAATGGTTTGAAAGTATGGTGTTGATGCGCAAATTTGAAGAGAAATGCGCTCAAGTTTATGGGAATCAGAAGATCAAAGGATTTCTTCACCTGTACAACGGACAAGAAGCTGTTGTGGCGGGCACCTATTCGGTGATTAACAAAAACGACCGGGTGATTACGGCTTACCGCGATCACGCCCATGCTCTTGCTGCAGGAATTACTCCCAATGCTTGCATGGCCGAATTGTACGGTCGTAGCACCGGATGTTCCAAAGGAAAAGGCGGTTCCATGCACTTCTTTTCCAAAGAACATAACTTTTTTGGCGGTCACGGCATCGTAGGCGGACAAATTCCCCTTGGCGCTGGTTTAGCTTTTGCCGATAAATACTTAGAAACAGGTTCGGTAACGGTAGCTTACATGGGCGATGGTGCTGTTCGCCAAGGAGCAGTTCACGAGGCCTTTAATATGGCGATGAACTGGAAATTACCCGTGATTTTTGTTTGCGAAAACAACGGATATGCCATGGGAACCTCGGTAGAGCGTACCGCCAACACCGAAGATATTTACAAACTCGGCTTGGCGTACGACATGCCTTGCATGCCGGTAGATGGCATGAGCTGCGAGGCCGTGCATAAAGCCATGGACGAAGCCGTTGATCGCGCACGCCGCGGAGACGGTCCTACATTTTTAGAAATTCGCACCTATCGCTTCCGCGGACACTCCATGTCGGATCCTCAGAAATACCGTACCAAAGAAGAGGTAGAGGAATACAAAAAACAAGATCCCATTGAAGTAGTTCGGGATATCATCATCAAAAAGAAATGGGCAAAAACTTCTGAATTGGAAGCCATTGAAGCCCAAATGAAAAAAGTGGTGGAGGAAGCCGAACAGTTTGCCGAAAACTCTCCTTGGCCCGATGAATCGGAATTATACACCGACAATTACACCCAGGCCGACTACCCATTTATCATGGATTAAAAATTCAACCCTTTTTGTTAACTTTGCAATTCAATTCGTAAATCATGTCACAACAAAACGAAGAAAACGTTTTCAATTTAGAAAACATCAACGTTGAAGAAACTTTAGGAAAAGCGGAAATGTTCATCCGCAAAAACCGCAATATTTTAATTGGAGTTGCTGTAGGTTTGTTGGCCATCATCGGTGGCTTGTACTACTACAACAACGTTTATCTTCCTGAAATGATCATGGAAGGAAACGATGCTTCCATGGATGCTCGCACCTATTTGAAGCAGAACGATTTGGACAAAGCCTTGAAGGGCGATGGGAAAAACATGGGTTTCTTGGCGTTGGCCGATGAATATAGTGGAACTCCCGTTGGAGATCGCGCTCATTACTACGCAGCAACGATTTTGATGACCCAAGGAAAATTCCAAGATGCCATCGAACATTTGGAAGCATACCACCCCGGCGATTTGATTACGGAATCTTTGGCCATGGGTTTGATCGGCGATTGCCAGGTTGAGTTGAACAAAAAAGAAGATGCATTGGCTCAATACGAAAAAGCTGCAGCAAACAATGCCAACAATTTGACCACGCCTTTGTTCCTTTTCAAAGCCGGCATGTTGGCCGAAGAATTGAACAAGTCCGATAAAGCTATCGAATTGTATAAAAAAATCAAGGCCGATTACCGCAGTTCCGACCAAGGAATGGACATCGACAAATACATCGCAAGAGCTGAAGCAAAATCAGGAAAATAATGGCTACCGCAATTTCGGCAATCCCGAATTTTGATGTAACCCAGCTTAAAAACCCACATAATATCCGAGTAGGAATCGTTACTGCTCAATGGAATAACGACATTACAGGGCCCATGGAACAAGGGGCCCTTGCTGTTTTAGAAAAGGCTGGACTTATCCCCGAAAATATACGGGCAGCTTCCGTACCTGGAAGTTATGAATTGCCCGTTGCTGCCCGTTGGATGCTGGAATCTGGATGCGACGCCGTGGTATGTATCGGCTGTTTGATCAAGGGCGACACCCCTCACTTTGAATTTATTTCTGAATCGGTGGCAAAAGGATTGATGGATTTAAATCTGCAATCCGGAAAACCCGTCATTTTTGCCGTGATTACCACGCTCACCCACGAGCAAGCCCTCGATCGAGCAGGCGGGAAATTGGGAAACAAAGGAGCCGAAGGAGCCGAAGCTGCTTTGCACATGGTTCAGTTAAAGCAACAACTTCTTCCCTAAAATGAATTCAGAATTAGGCACCCTCTTTCTGGTTCCTTGTCATTTGTCAGAAGACAATAAATCGAACATCTTACCGGCCTATACCGTTGAAATTGCCCAGGATTTGATTCATTGGGTAGCAGAAAATGAGAAAACCGCCCGACGATTTTTACGCGATATGGGCACAAAAGTCGGATTAAACGACCTTCAGTTTTCTTTGTTAACGAAAGATACCAAGCCCGAACACGTTAAAAGTTTACTACAACCCCTATTCGAAGGCCACTCGGTAGGATTGATGAGCGAAGCCGGATGTCCGGCGGTGGCCGACCCTGGCAACATTTTGGTAGCAGCAGCCCATCAATGGGGAATCAGAGTCGTTCCGCTGGTGGGGCCTTCGTCCATTTTAATGGCCTTGATGGCCAGCGGCATGAGTGGACAACAATTTGCCTTCCATGGTTACTTGCCGATCGATCGGGAGCAGCGGAAAAAAGCGCTTCTAGAATTGGAAATGAATGCTAAGAAGCGGAAACAAACGCAAATTTTTATGGAAACACCGTTTCGAAACGATGCCTTATTGGAAGATGCGTTGAAATGGTTACAACCTTCTACCCGCTTAAGTGCTTCGGTTGATCTAACCGGTAGCACCGAATGGAATTTCTCGGGCACGGTAGCTCAATGGCGAAAATCAGAAATTCCTTCCTTACACAAAAGATTGGCCGTATTTTGTCTTCTAGCATGAGCAATAAATTACCTCTTTACAAACGCATTTCCTTATCGGCTAGTTACGCCTTGGTTTCCTTTGGTTTACTTTTTTTGTTGTATTATCCCGTCATTTGGATATTTTTATTACGTCCGAAAACGTACCGCTCGGCTTTAATTGCCCGAACGGCGTTTGCTCGAATGTTTTTACGATTTGCGGGGATCCGTTGGAAAGTAGAAGGCGCCGAGAATATTCCAAGCAGCGGAAAAATTATTTTGGCAGCCAATCACGACAGTTATTTAGACATCCCCGTTTTGATGATGCTATCGAAGGAACCGGTGTTTTTCGTTGCGAAAGCAGAATTGCTGAAAATACCTTTGTTTGGAGATTTTTTCAGAACTGTGGATGTACCCGTTGATCGAGAAAATGCCGAAGACGGTCGGCGAGCGTTCAAAGCGGCCATGGAAAAAATGAAAGAAGGATATCATTTGGCCATTTTCCCGGAAGGCGGAGTAAAAAAAGGGAAACACGTTTTATCGCCTTTAAAATCGGGGGTATTTCGAATGGCGGAAGCTACGGGAGCTACCATCGTTCCGGTGTACATTCACGGCACCGCCGATCGTGTTTACGACGATGGAGAACGTACGTTTTACCGTCCGGGGCGAGTAACCATTCGGGTTGGTAAGCCGCTGGAGGCCGATACGATTGCCGGCCAAAAGGGCGAGTTCAAGGACCGAATTTTCGAATTGGCCGGGGTAGAGCGGTCGTAACGATGGTTGCCGGATTCCCGAAAGATTTCGGGGTCGATGGAATTATTTCCGACTCGAATAAATCATCTGACAAACCTTATCCATGGCCTTAAACAAAGGCACATCTACCTCGGATTGTTTCGAAATTTTCGCAAGAAGAGCCACGGCATGAAAGAGTATCTCATCATCGGATGAAGAAATTCGCTCAACTAAGGTTACTTTAAAACTTCCTTTGGCCGATTCCGAGACCAAAATATCGTTTGTTGCGGGATCGATAGCAAATAAATAACTGGATTTCATGGTGTTTATGTTTTATTGGTGATGATGGCAACGGCCGTTGGAATTGGTGGTTCGGTTGCGACAACGCTCCCCCTTTTTGGTGGTTCCGGTGCATTGTTGACTGGAAGACTGGGAAGAAGATCGTTGAGTTGAAGTCCCTCCATCGCAGCAATTGGTTCCCACACGCCTTTGGTGAATTTTGCAAACACAACTGTTGGATTTACTGCGGTTGCACTTTTGACATAGCAGTTGAATATTGGAAGCATCGCTGCTTCCACCGCAGGAAAAGGGTGTAATATGATCAAACTCCAAATTCAATGAACTTCCACAACATTGGCAAATACCTCCATCTCTGGAATAAACGATTTGCTTGGTGGTGGCAGAAATGTACCTACTTTGAGAAAATCCAAGACTTCCCAAAAGTAAAAAAGCCCATAAAAGAATAACCTTTTTCATGACGTTAATTTGATGATGAATCTTCCTTAACAGGAACTAGAATTCAAAAATAAGTTCTCTTTTTTTAAGGAAAATATCGTTTTAACTTTTTCATCCCATTTTCCCCTATGCCACCATTTAAGTTCAGCGAACAAAACGCATCCAAATCATCCATTTAAGGCTTTTTTTTCGATTCAAGAAAAAAGAAAAATTCTGTTTCACTTAGTTCATTTACAAAACTGGGTTACTCTTTTGCATCCGTCTTGAAAAAAATAGTGCTTTGTTTTTAAGAACTCAATCCGAATTTTAGGAATATTTTCGCATTAAACTTTTAATCCATTTAAAATAAACCCTTGTTAATTGGCAAGAAATGCCCTAATTTGGTCGAAAATTCGAAAACTTATGTTAAAGTACATTCTGCCCATTTTTGTATTGTTTCTTTTTTCATGCTCATCGCCAGTCGTTGAAAAAATGACAAGTCCGGAGCTAACTCTTGAAATGGAAGGTCCCATTTATGAAGGGGCAAATACAGCCATTGGCGTTTGGAAAAATCCCCTCGAAGCTTGGTTGAAATCCAAAAACATCGACAAAGAAAAAATCAAAAACATCAAGATTGTTTCAGTTAAGTTTCAGCCGAATTCGCCTTTAAGCGAAAAAGATCTTCAGGAAATCACCTTGCAGCTCACCGCCAAATCGGCTGACATGCAAAAAATTGCATTTTTAAATCCTTATCCTACAAAAAGTGGACTTGTAGATTTAAAAGTGGCCGAGGAACAA
>JAIYBD010000256.1 GCA_027488715.1 Bacteroidota bacterium
ATCTTCAGCTTTTCTTCATCAGTTAAGAACAATTTACCATTCTTAAATTGGCCTAATAAAGGTTTAAATAATCTTTCCATAGGTTCTTTTTTGGTGTAAACCTATTTCAGGACGAGACAGCCCCCGTTTGCGAAGGGTAGCCCCCGTTTCCTCGTACTTTGGTTTTGTTTTCGACAACAATATTTGCCCCCGTTTGCAACAACGGGTGATCCCTGAATTTTTCCATGAACTTCCCATTGGGATCAACACTCAGGTTGATCCCAACAACCCAACCCCAAATTAAATTCCTTACCCTATATTTGTAAAAAATCGATAGAATGAAATTCATTTTAACCCTCTTACTTCTATCTTTTTCTTTGGTTCAATGCAATGTTCCTCAGAAAGAGTCGTCAACATCCGTTTCATCGGAGCAAAAAAAGGAGCTCACTCCAACGCAAGAATCGGAAAGTGCTTCGGTGGAACCCTGCATTGGTCATCAAGATTGCATTGTGGAAGTGCGTAAATTGGTTCGCGGAGCCGGTTGGGAAATTGCCAACGAGCAGTACGACGGAGAGGGCATTTTTTACATTGATGCCTTTCAATATGGCACCGATAACCTCATTCACGTGAGTTACCAAATGGACTGTAATTGCAAACCCATCGATATTAAAATTAATCCGGGAATGGGAGGAAGTGTGGGTGGATCCACAGGAACATTCCACCGCTGCGGAGATAAATGGGATGGAAAAACCTTGTTTGAAGGCGGAATTTACGGCAATTATTGCTCGGAAAAGTGCTATGCCATGAACTACCCCAATTGAGATAAAAAAATCGAATCCTCCCTATTCACGTTAGGAAATACAACCCATTCATCTGGGTTTTTTACTAATTTTTTCATCACCAACCCTTCAAGATCGCACCCTTCAGTTTCTTTCCAAAATTGGAAACGTTTGAAACGGCTCTATCCCTTAACTTTACTTCCGGGGAGGGGTGGGACTTTGTCCCCGGTTTCTTTTAGTCTGATCGAAGGATGGTTCCTGAGCCGATCCCTGAGGATTCTCATTTAGGTTTGCATTACCGATTAAACCCGGGGTTATTGGTGATCGAAGGGAGAAGGAAGGTTTTCAATCCTTCACAAAATGAATCGGAACAATTTCCTGATTTAAAGAGGTTTCTTATCCCTTCTTCACCCGATTCCTATAAAACAAAAAGGCGTCAACACCTACCAACAACAAATCAACCCCATGGGCCAAAACGCTGGCCCAAGAAGCTCCAACAATGCCATACTGCGGAATCCAAACTGCATTGGCCACGATGTTAACGATCACCGCCACCACCCAGTAGCCAATAATTCTCCATGGTAGTCCGGTGGCGTTAAACACCTGCACCACCACAATTTGAAGCCAAAGTAAATAACGACTCAGGATAAGTATTTTCAACGGTTCCTCGGCGGGAACAAAGGCTTTTCCAAATAGCAATTCAATGCCCCAACCGCCAAGAAGCCAGGTGCCAAAAACAACAAATGCCATTAGAAAGGCGGTGTTTTTTAAAACCCTGCCATTAAGACGAAAGATTTCGGCGAGGTTTTCGGTGCCGCTCAGGCGGGGCATCAAAATGGCTGCGATGGCCACACCCACAAATCCGGCATAATCAACCAACAAGGTGGCTGTGCTGTAATACCCCAATTGCTCCTTACCTACGTAAAAATCCACCATGAACACATCGGCTTTGATCACCACAAAAGCAAAAAAGGCGCTGAGGTAGGCCCTGAAACTATATCCCGATTGTTCTTTCAGAAGAGGAAGTGAAAATTTCCACCTTCCGTGCTGTTCGGCTTTCATCTTCCGAAACATCCACCAAAGGCTACCCAGTTGTTCGATGGATACTGCCACCAGCAAAGTGTTGATATTCACCACTTTTCCCAGCCAAAGTCCCATCATGACCACGAAGTACACCAAACGAAGAGCCACCTCGGTTACGTTGATCAGTTTGAACCACTCCATGCCTTGAGCCACGGCTTTCCAAAGCATCCCCAAAAGTTGAGTGGGAATGGTTAGTACAATGAGAAAGATTTCGAGGTACGAAAATTGGATGATGTTGGGAAATAGAACTTTGGAACCCCATAAACTCAACAAAGAAATGGCACCAATGAGCGCACTGATGTAGGCCGAATTGGCCGCAATGCTACCCATTTGGCTCCGATTCTTGGCCGTGAAATAGGTGTTGGAAGCATGAAATCCCAAGGTCCCAAATTGCACGGCAAAACTCGAAATGGCCAAAGCCTTGGCATAAACACCCCGCAATTCGGGCCCCAACGTTCGCATGATGATGATGCTGGTCGCAACACCAATGCCAATGAAAAGCACCTTCGAAACCACGGTGTGAACCACGTTTCGAAAGAAATCAAGCTGAGTGATGGATTTAATCTTGGCCTTCAACCGATGGGTTTTTGCTTAAAGATACATCATTTGCTGAGGTACATGCTTCGGCGTTTGTACAAATCGCGGAAGTAGGGATCTTTCAAATCTTTGATGAAACGGATGGCTTCGCCGGTCGATTTCATTTCCGGTCCTAATTCCTTATTCACATTTTGGAATTTATTGAACGAGAAAACGGGTTCCTTGATGGCGAATCCTTTTTGCTTAGGAGTAATGGTGAAGTCGGTTAATTTGTGCGTGCCCAACATCACCTTGGTAGCAATATTTACGTAAGGAACATCGTATGCTTTGGCAATGAAAGGAACCGTTCTCGATGCACGAGGATTCGCCTCAATCACATAAACGATTTCATTTTTGATGGCAAACTGAACGTTCATCAAACCGCGAATGTTCAAGGCTCGAGCTAATTTCTTGGTGTAATCTGCAATTTGATCAACCACAAATTGACTAAGACCGTAAGCCGGCAAAACCGAGTGGGAATCTCCAGAGTGAATTCCTGCCGGCTCAATGTGCTCCATAATGCCACAAATGTGCACGTTTTCTCCATCACAAATGCAATCGGCTTCGGCTTCCATCGCTCGATCCAAGAAATGATCAATCAAAACGCGATTGTCGGGCATGGTTCTGAAAATCTTCAATACGGCCTTTTCCAATTCTTCATCGTTGATCACAATGCTCATGCCTTGTCCACCCAAAACATAACTTGGACGTACCAAAACGGGGTAACCCACCTCGTTGGCAATTTCAAGGGCTTCGTCGGCCGTATTCGCTACACCGTAATTGGGATATGGGATTTCTAATTCCTTCAATAAATCCGAAAAACGGCCACGGTCTTCGGCCAAATCCATGTTTTCATAAGATGTGCCAATGATTTTGATGCCGTGATCGCGTAACTTTTCAGATAATTTCAAAGCGGTTTGACCACCCAATTGCACAATCACCCCTTCGGGCTTTTCATGTTCGATGATGTCGAGCAAATGTTCCCAAAATACCGGTTCGAAGTACAATTTATCGGCCATATCGAAATCGGTCGAAACGGTTTCGGGATTACAATTCACCATGATGGCTTCGTATCCCACTTCCCGTGCAGCCAAGAGTCCGTGAACACAGCTGTAATCGAACTCAATTCCTTGGCCAATGCGGTTCGGCCCAGAACCTAAGACAATGATTTTCTTTTTATCCGATGAGATACTCTCGTTTTCGTGATCGTAGGTACTGTAGAAGTACGGTGTTTGTGCTTCAAATTCGGCAGCACACGTATCTACCATTTTCCAAACCCGATTCAAACCCAATTCTTTTCTGCGGGCACGAACTTGCTCTTCCGTTACTTCAGGGCCCAATAAATAGGCCAGTTGAACGTCAGAAAATCCGTTTCTCTTCATTTCTAACATCAAATCGTAAGGAACGGCATTGAGCGGATAACGACGAACCTCTTGCTCCAAATCGTGCAAGTTTTTAAGTTGCTTCAGGAACCAAGGGTCGATCAACGTTGCTTTGAAGATGGATTTCGTTGGAACTCCCAAGTCGATGGCATCTTTGATATGGAAAAGGCGATCCCAACTTGGATTTTGTAGAGATTCCATGATCACTTCCAATTTGGAGATGGAATGACCGTCAGCACCTAAACCGCTTCGTTTAATTTCAAGTGATTGGATGGCTTTTTGAAGCGCTTCGTTGAAACTTCTTCCAATGCCCATTACCTCGCCAACGGATTTCATTTGCAAACCTAAGGTGCGGTCTGCTCCCACGAATTTGTCGAAATTCCATTTTGGGATTTTTACGATGACGTAATCGAGGGTGGGTTCGAAGAAGGCAGAAGTGGTTTTGGTGATTTGGTTTCTCAATTCATCCAAATTGTACCCGATGGCCAATTTGGCTGCAATTTTCGCGATGGGATAACCGGTTGCTTTGGAAGCCAAGGCCGAAGAACGACTCACCCGCGGATTGATTTCGATGGCGATGAGTTCTTCGTTTTCGGGATTCATGGCGAACTGAACGTTACAACCTCCGGCGAAGTTTCCAATGCCGCGCATCATTTGGATGGAGAGATCCCGCATTTTTTGGAAAGCGGTATCGGAAAGCGTCATGGCCGGAGCAACGGTAATGGAGTCGCCGGTATGAATGCCCATCGGATCGAAGTTCTCGATGGTACAAATGATGCAAACGTTGTTTTTATTGTCGCGAAGAAGCTCTAATTCGTATTCTTTCCATCCCAGAACGGCTTGTTCTACCAAGACTTCGTGGGTTGGAGAAGCGTCGAGACCGCGTTGCAAGGCGGCTTCAAATTCTTCTTTTCGGTGAACGAATCCGCCGCCGGTGCCGCCCAAGGTAAACGATGGACGAATCACCAAAGGATATCCGATTCGTTCGGCGGCTTCTTTTCCTTCCAAAAAGGAGTTGGCAATTTCCGATTTCGCCACGCCAATGCCCATGTCGATCATGAGTTGGCGGAATTTTTCTCGATTTTCGGTGGTCTCGATGGCATCAACATCTACCCCAATCATGCGTACGCCGAACTCTTCCCAAAGTCCAATTTCTTGGGCTTCGATAGCGAGGTTCAAGGCCGTTTGTCCGCCCATGGTGGGAAGTACAGCATCAATTTGGCGCTCTTCCAAAATGGTGCGTAAGGATTCTACATTGAGGGGAAGGAGGTAAACGTGATCGGCGGTCACCGGATCGGTCATGATGGTAGCTGGATTGGAATTGATGAGGGATACTTCAATTCCTTCTTCTTTAAGGGAGCGAGCGGCTTGAGAGCCGGAATAATCGAATTCGCAAGCTTGACCGATGATAATGGGACCGGAACCAATGATGAGGACCGATTTGATCGAGAGATCTTTTGGCATGAAAAAAAGTTTTGCAAAGATAGCACGAAAATCGGCTTAGGGAAGAGGGGAATTTGGGGAAATCGAGATGGATTATCCCAACTCACCCAACACCCGTTCAATCATGCTTCGCACAACGCTTTCGGGGTTGGGATGAAACGTTCCCAATTGCCGATTGGCTAAAATAGCACTGTAGCTAGCCGCTTGGTGACCCATCAATTTGGAAAGTCCTAAAATACCCGATGTTTCCATTTCAAAATTGGTAATTCTTCGGTCGTTCCAGCTGAATTTCGCCATCTCTTGGAGGAAGTTTTTGGTTCGGGTTGGCGCCATCATTTGCCGGCCTTGAGGCGCGTAAAATCCATTGCAGGTAACCGTAATGCCGGCAACATCTGCCAGATTTCTCCATCGTTCATGATTTAACGATGCTTCCACCGCATAGGGCAAGGCAACACCGCTTATGCTATCGACCTGAACCGAAAAGGCTTTTGCCAACGATGCTTCTTGAACATCGGCCTCCCAATCGTAAAAATTCATCAATCCTTCGGTGCCGATGGCAAATTCAGAAAACACCAAGGTGCCCACCGGCAACGTCTCGTTCACACTTCCACTGGTGCCCAACCGAATGATGCGAAGCGATTTGCGCTGAGCCCGCTCCTCATTCACCAAAACATCCAATTCGTTCAAAACGATATCGATGTTATCGGTGCCGATGCCCGTAGAAATAACGGCTAAATCGGTGGCGCCAATGCGGCCGAGGTGGGTATGAAACTCTCGGGCGTGGATGCGATCGGAAACCTCATCGAATAAGGCACTAACTTTGGGAACCCGCTCCGGATCTCCTACCAATAAAATGGTATCGGGAACTTGGTGCGGGTGAAGATGAAGGTGGTAAATGCTCCCATCCTCATTCAAGATTTTTTCGGAAGGGGCGAAACTCACTTCAATTTCTCGATAAAGTACTTCGAAATCTTGTCCATCAGGTGCACCCGATCAGGTCCCGTTACGTTGTGGGCGTGCCCCGGATAAACGTAATAATCGACCTGTTTTCCTTCTTCAACCGATTTTTTCAAGTAGTTCAAACTGTGCTGCCAAACTACCACATCGTCTTGCGTTCCGTGGATCATCAATAAATCTCCTTGAAGATTTTTCACGTAATTGATCAAGTTGTTGGCTTTGTAACCTTCCGGATTTTCCTTGGGGCTATCCATGTAACGTTCGGTGTACATCACTTCGTACCATTCCCAATTGATCACCGGACCACCGGCCACGCCCACCTGGAACGTACCCGGGAAACGGGTCATCAAGCTGGTCGTCATGAATCCGCCGAAACTCCATCCGTGCACGCCCATTTTGGTGGTATCGATGTACGGAAGGGATTTGAGGTAAGCCACCCCTTGAAGCTGATCGGCCATTTCGGCCGACCCTAACTGACGGAAGGTGGCTTGTTCGAAGTCTTTTCCTCGGTTGGCCGCTCCACGGTTTTCCATGGAAAAAACAATGAATCCCTGCTGAGTCATGTAGTCGTACCAAAGGTTGCCGGAAGCAGGGTAGCTGTTTTTCAGCAGTTGCAAGTGCGGCCCTCCGTAGAGATAAACGATGACTGGGTATTTTTTGGTAGAATCGAAATTGGCGGGGAGCATCAACTTGGCGGGAAGTTCAAACTTTCCGTCGGCCGACTTCAACTTCAGCAATTGAACGTTGGCCGTTTTTACGTTGGCCAATTTATCGGCGCTGCGCAACAGTTCTTTCAAGACCTTTCCATTCAAATCGAGGACAGAAACCACCATGGGATCTTTCATGGAGTTGAATTGATCGATGAGGTACTTGCCCGATTGAGAAAATTGGATGGCATGAGTGCCAGAAGGGAGTTTGGTGGCCGACATCTTTCCATCCAAAGAAACTTTGTGAGCGAAGGTGCTGAGGTAATCGCCTTGGTTATCGGTGATGTAGAAATGTTTGCCCGTTGCATCGAATCCGATGAACGAAAGCACTTCCCACGGGCCTTTGGTGAGTTGTTTGATGAGTTTTCCGGCAGCATCGTGCAAGTAACAATGGGAGTAACCGTCCTGCCGGCTCAATCGAATGAATTGCCCTTTTCCATGGGGTACGAAATGAATTTCGTGCAGAGGTTCAGAATATTTTTCATCTTTTTCTTCCAGCAAGGTGCGGATGAATTTTCCGTCAGCCGCTTCGTATTGATTCAGTTTTTGGTGATTTTGTTCGCGATTAAGTTCGAAGATGTACACGAATTTTTCGGAAGGATCCCAGCTAATGTTGGTGAGGTAATGCTCGTCGGGTTCGCCCGTTTGCACCCGGATTTCTTTTCCGGTTGAAGCATCTACCACCAGGAGGGAAACGCGGTGGGAAGGCTGTCCGGCCATGGGGTATTTCACCTGTTGAACGGTAGCGGGGGTGGTGCTCCAATTGGGAACGGGATAATCGGCCACGGGCGATTCGTCCATGGCATAATAAGCGAGAAATCGCCCGTTTGGCGACCAGAACAATCCTTTTTCGATTCCGAATTCATTTCGGTGAACGGATTGTCCGTTGGTCATGAGCGGATTTCCCACGGTCCATTTCTGGCCAGCTTTGGTTTCGATGTGAATGATTTTATCTTTCACGTAAGCGATGGATCCGTTAGAAGCGGTTTCGAGGTGTTCCGCATCGGCGGGAGTGGTGGCGACCAGCAAAACGTTGTTGTTGATGCGGGTAAATTGGTAACGTTGAAGGCCTTTGGAAAATTCGAAGGCGTCGGCATTGATCCAGGTGATGGGAGGAATGGAGGTGAGGGCTTCTTTTCCGGTGAATTTTCCGGCCTCGTTGATTTTTTTGAGGGTAGTCACCAAGTTCTTTTTGAAGGAAGGAACTTCGGTGAGGGTGATGATCCACCCGGAGTCGGTTTTTTCGGTTTGAGAAAAAGCATCCATTCCTTTGATCCACTGCAAGTTGCGCAGGTTATCGGGTCGGTATTTGTCGCGCAGGCCGAGAACGGCATCGCGGATGGAAATGGATTCTTGGGCGTGCAAGGATGCGCCGATAAGGAGAGCGATGAAAAGGATAAAGTTCTTCATTTTGTAAAAATAAGGTAAAGGGATGAATGCAGGGGTGGAAAACTTTTGAGGGTGGCGGTAGTTGATTAGTTTTGTGAAATAATGGAACAGCAACCAGGTAAGAAAGGATTTCGAGGATGGCTTAAGCGATTGGGCTGGGTTGGGTTTTTCTTCTTTTTAATCAAGGGGATTTTGTGGTTGGTATTGGGGAAAGGCTTGTTGGAGATGATTTGGTGAGTGGGAGTAGGAATGGAGTAATGATTTAGTTTTTTCAAAGTTTTTTATTCATTGGCACATCTACCCCGAAAGGGGTATTTTTCGCATTGAAAATCAATCACTTGATATAATTGCTTAAGTTTGAAAAAAAAAGCAGTGAAAAAGGTATTCATTCTTGCAAGTTTTATTTTTGCAACGTTCTCTATTTTTTCTCAAGGGATAACCAGTACAACGACGATTCCCTTGACCATTCAATCCATTAAAAACTTAGGGACGTCGCGAAATGCTTATGGTGTATTGGGGGTTCGCCAATTTATTGCGGCATCAAGTGCTTCCAATTCAGTGGCCATCATTCGAAGAGCCAGTAGTCCTGCATCTTCAGGTACATTAAGAATGGATGTTTCAACGGATGGCGGCAGCACGTGGAATATTGACAATTACACCATTTGGAATAATAATTTATCCAATAATGCAGCTCGTTATCCCCGAGTTACCCTTTACAACCCAACGGGAAATACCAACTCTTCGAATACATTAATGGTGTCAGCTGCACCGCTTTTGGATGGAACAAATTCAAATTGGGGAGGATTAGGATTAGCTTCTATGACCTTAAATGGAGGGGCATTAAATAGTCAGTCTTTTTCTTCCAATGCTGCTTTAGATACCCTTCATGAAATTCCATATTCTTTTGTTACGGCAGGTTCAAAAGTATTTTTGTTAGATCGAAATGCTGCGTCAGGCACAAATTTTAATGATAAGTTTATGCTTGCTACGGGTAGTATTTCCGGCACATCGGTCAATTGGACACGAAGAATTATCAATTTTGTAACTGGTACAGGACCTTCTGGTAAAGCGGGTGTAGCAGATGCAACAATGGCTTTTGATGCTGCGGGGCAGGTTGGCTATTTGGTAGCACTTTCTCATACCGATTTCAATTCAGAGCCGGAAGAAACCGTATTGCCGGTGGTATTAAAAACAACGGATGGTGGTGCAACTTGGGGAAATCCCGTTCAGTTGAGCCTTCGTCAAGTCGTAAATACGGCATTAGGAACAACAACCCCTATTGTGCCCACAACCGGTTTTGAAATTTCGGCTGCCGTTGATCAACAGGGGAATTGTCATTTTTTCGTACATATTGGAGAGAGTGCCACTACGGCATACTCCATTAATCATGGATCAGTTCATGCAGGGATGTTTCATTTTTCCACCAATGGAACTTCAATTTTAAACTGCAAGCGAATTGGAACTCCTCGTACATTCAGAGGTTCCTATGGAATTTCGGGAAATACCATTGAACACGATACACGACCATGTGTTTCCAAAAATGAATCAGCTTCTAAAATATTTTTCACATGGTCTGAAACGGATGTTAATTTGAGTTCAGCTAATAATATTCCCGATTTAATTACAGTAGGATTTGATGTAGCAACCAATAAATATACTTCTGCTTTTAAAATTGATGCTGGCTTTCCTGCCCTTTTTGGATCGGTAGCTCCCATCGTTCTTGAAAGAAATGGAAGCAATGGAACCAAAGATTTTGAATTGCCGATGGCATTCATTGAATTGAATGGAACGGGTGATGCCTTGGACTCCTGTATTTTCAAATACATCAAGGGGGCTGTGATTAATTCGAAGAGCTTTAATCAGTTTATCCATAGCCAGGGAAACATCACCAATATTTGTTCAGGAGGAACTGCCACTTTATTGTCGGGTATTCAAAGTGGAAATCAGTGGTATCGAAATGGAACATTAATTTCGGGTGCAAACACGTCGACCTATTCGGCAACGATGGGTGGTACATATTATTCGATTGTTGGAGGTGATACATCGAATTCCATCACCATCAGTGTTGGACAAGGTCCAGTATTAAGTTTGCCCGATACCATTAGAACCACGTCAAGTTCGGTTACATTATCTCCAGGTTCGGCCCAATCCTATTTATGGTCTACTGGGGATACGATGCCAACGTTAATCGTGTATAATACGGGTATGTATTATGTAAGTGCTACGGCATCCAACGGATGTAGTTCATCTAAGTCGGTTTATGTCATCTTTTCCACTTCACAACCTCCTGCAAATACTCCCGTACAATCAACCAGTGTAATCAACTATCAGGGAATTGCGGTGGATGTTAATCAGCTACCCATCGTGAATTCGAATATTGGATTGCGATTTTCTGTTTTAGATGCCACCTCGTCGGGAACTGTTTTGTACACAGAAACCCATTCAACAACAACCGATGGTTTCGGATATTTTAAAGCCTATTTAGGTGGTGGAACGGCCACGGTGTCATCCTTTTCTTCCATCCCTTGGTCCAACGGCAATCCAAAGTTTCTGAAAGTGGATATGGATGACCAAGGTGGAACGTTGTATCGAAATATTGGAACTACCCAATTGGTGAGTGTTCCCTATGCCATGCATGCAAAAACGGTGGATGAATTGAAAATTGGTACCATTTTACGTGGAAATAACGGAACTTCTTACCAGCTAACCATCGGAAGCAATGGTCCAGAATGGACATCCATTGCAGCAAATTGTGGAACTTCTATTTCTTATTCTGGTGAAACCTACCCCACGGTTCAAATCGGAACTCAATGTTGGTTTTCCAAAAATTTGAATGTTGGAACGATGGTGAATGGTAATAACGATCAAACCAATAACGCTTCGATTGAGAAATACTGCTACAATAACGATCCAGCGAATTGTACCACCTACGGCGGTTTGTATCAATGGGCAGAAGCGGTTCAATACCAGAATGGAGCTACCAACTCAACATTGCTTAACACAGCTTTTTCAGGTAATGTTAAAGGTATTTGCCCAACAGGATGGCATTTGCCAAGTCAGGGGGATTGGACCATTCTAGAAACACAACTTGGTGGTTCTAATTCGGCTGGTGGACCTTTAAAGTCAACATCCAATCTTTGGATTTCCCCAAACACGGGAGCTTCAAATTCTAGCGGATTTAACGGGATACCCGGAGGCTTACGTCAACAAAATGGCTCTTTTCAAAACCAAGGACAGGACGCTACTTTTTGGTCGGCGGTTGAATCCAACGCATCCAATGCAAATCGACGAAGTTTAGGATATAATTATTCGTTTTTAGATCCGGGAGATTTTGGTAAAAACTTTGGTTTTTCGGTACGTTGTTTAAAGGACTAATCTCATGAAAAAGTCTTTACTGATCCTCTTTTTTTACGTTGGAATGGTTTCTTTGGCTATGGGGCAACCTGAGAAAATAAGCTATCAAGGCATGCTTAGAAATTCCTCGGGTGTTCCCATTACCAATACCCAAATTCGATTGAGGCTTTCCATTTTGGATAGCATTATGAACGGTAGCTCACTTTACACCGAAACCCATATTACCACCACCACTTCAGGCGGTCAATTCAATATTTTTATCGGTGGTGGTGTTCCGGTAAGTCAAAGCTTTGCTTCCATTCCATGGTCTAATGGAAGGGATAAATTTTTGAAATTGGAATTGGATGCGCAAGGCGGAACCAATTTTCAACCCTTTGGTACGGCACCCCTCCTCAGTGTTCCCTTTGCCTTACACGCTCAATCGGCCAATGAAGTGAAGGAAGGTGCTATCATTCGGGGAAATAATGGGGAAACGTACCAAATTTCCGTTGGTTCAAATGGTCCAGCCTGGAATTGCAATCCACCCGTAACAACGGCAAATGCTGGTGCAAACCAATTGAATTTGCCGGGCATTGTGTTCAATTTAACAGGTAATCAGCCCGGCACTTCCAACAGTGGAACTTGGTCGGTGTTAAGTGGAACAGGAGGAATTATTGAAAACAGCTCGACCTACAATTCTACTTTTGTTCGAGGCAACGATTCGATCTATTCCCTCATTTGGAAAATGCAAAGTGCCTGCGGTACTTCTCGTGATACTGCTACCCTTCGTTTTGCGGCATTGATTGAAAATCAAAGCTGCTTAGGAAGCACGAGTTTATCCTATTTGGGAAATAATTATCCAATTGTTCGAATTGGTAATCAGTGTTGGATGGCCAAAAATTTAGATGTTGGAAGCATGCTTGTTGGTTCATCCAATCCATCCAACAATGCGGTGATTGAGAAATTCTGTTACAACGATCAGTTATCCAATTGTTCAACGTATGGTGGAATGTACCTATGGGCCGAAGCGGTGCAGTATCAAAATGGTGCGAGCAGTACAAGTTCGCCAACACCTTCTTTCGCCGGATCAAAAATCCAAGGTATTTGTCCGTCAGGATGGCATATTCCATCCAAGGAAGATTGGTGTACCATGGTAAACTATTACGATGCAACAAGATCATGTGGAACAACGGGAACATCATTTTCTTATGTTGGAGGAGTTTTAAAATCGCTTTCCAATTGGAATTCTCCCAATGGCGGAGCTACAAATCGAAGTGGTTTCTCGGCCGTTTCCAACGGCTACCGTTATCCTCAAGGGACTTTTTTGGGGCTAGGCAACGATGCTGGATTTTGGACTTCTTCCAATTCCAATGGAGAAGCGGTTTATTTTTGGTTGGATTACCAACTTTCGAGCATTGGAATCGACAATGGAAACAAGATCACCGGTAATGCCGTTCGTTGTGTGAAAGATACCCTTTGTTCACCTACCACTTCCTCCGCCGGCCCCGACCAACTTTCCCTGTCGGGAAGTACGGCCACCCTCGCAGCTAACACCCCAGCTGCCGGAGAAACGGGTACATGGACAATCACAACCGGCAGCGGAGCCACGTTGAGCAATGTGAACAGCCCCACGGCCACATTTACCAAAGGCACCGATAGTGCCTACACCTTGGTTTGGACCATCGCCGGGCCATGCGGAACTAGTCGAGATACGGTGAATTTTTCATTTCAAAGCTTGGTCTTGACTAATTCTTGTCCTGGTGTTGCGAGTGTAACCTATGCTGGTGAGATTTATCCCACGGTTCAAATTGGCACGCAGTGTTGGATAGCCAAGAATTTGAATGTGGGGACGATGATCCAATCTAATACAGCCATCGATAGTCAAATAGATAATGGAATCATTGAAAAATACTGCTACAACAATATTCCTTCAAATTGTGCCATTTATGGTGGTTTGTACCAATGGGCCGAGGCCATTCAATACGATTCTGTCTCTCCCGTTTCAAAGGGCATTTGTCCAACAGGCTGGCACATTCCACATGTGAATGAAAGAAATATTTTGGCTGCCTACATGGATCCTTCCATTGATGTTCAATGCAATTCTTGCTGGAGTGGCAATGGAGGAAGCCTGAAATCTACAAGTAACTTGTGGAATAGCCCCAATTGGTGTGCAACAAATTTGAGTGGTTTTTCTGCATTACCGGCTGGGAAAAATAATATTGGATATTTTTATGGTATTGCTGATTTTACTATGTTTTGGTCAAGTTCTACTAATAATAATCCTCAGAGTTTAGTTAGTAATGCCGATATATTTGGACTACATACTTCACAATGTTCAAAACTGAAATCTTACAATAGAAAAGATGATGGTTTATCAGTAAGGTGTATTAAAGATACTTGCTCAGGAACCTCTGCTAATGCTGGCTTAGACCAATTAAATATTACAGGGTTATATGCAGTTTTGAATGGAAATAGTCCTGCAATAGGTGAGAGTGTGGAATGGTCTGTGATTGCTGGAATTGGTGGAGTGTTTTCTCAGAAATATTCATCGGGTACGAATTTTTTCAAAGGCAATAATGATACCGCATATAGCCTCGTTTACAAAATTACAGGAATATGTGGAACTAGCCGTGATACCGTTCATTTACGTTTCCCCGCCCCAGTAGGAACGGTTTGCGGACAAGCGGTAAATTATGCTGGCGAGAGCTATCCCACGGTACAAATTGGTACCCAGTGCTGGATTGCCAAGAATTTGAATGTGGGGACGATGAAAAATTCTTCAGCAGCTGTTGATAGCCAGAGGAATAATGGTATTTTGGAAAAATACTGTTATAATAACGATCCTGCGAATTGTACAACGTTTGGAGGCTTGTACCAATGGGCCGAGGCAGTGCAATACCAAAACGGAGCGAGTAATTATTCATCCCCAAATCCAACATTTACTGGAAATGTGCGTGGTATTTGTCCCATAGGTTGGCATATTCCAAGTGAAGTAGAATGGAACACTTTAGAAGCAGGGGTTGGGGGGGCATCCAATGCCGGAAGTGCATTAAAATCAACAAGTAATTTGTGGTGGTCTCCTAATATTGGAGCGAATAATAATAGTGGTTTTTCCGCTCTTCCAGGGGGATTAAGAAGTAATGATGGAAGTTTTTATTTTTCTGGGATTCATGCTTTATTTTGGTCTTCTACACAATCCTCAGCCATAGAGGTTTATCTACGAAATTTGACCTATGATCAATATCTAAGTGCGCGAAATCGAAATCCAAAAGATCTTGGTTTTTCAATTCGGTGCTTAAAAGACTAAAAAACTTTAATGCTTAGGATTTCCTTTGAGAAACTCAAAGGCCACCATCTCTAACAGAATTTTCGGCTCATTTCGAAGTTAATCATCGTGGAATCAAAGGCAAACCTTGATTCCACGGTAACAAATTTTTTTAAGTCACTTTCTTTTCAATCCTCATTAAATTCCCAACAGATTTTGGCTAATCAAGGACCGGGTAACATCCATGATTCGGATTAAAGATGTTCCCTGATTTATCCTGAAAGAATGGAAGGGAGAAGGGTGGTCCCTGAGCCGTGTCGAAGGGTGGTCCCTGAGCCGTGTCGAAGGGCTCGTCGCACCGATCCTCGAGCCCTTTGGTAAATTCGTTGATCGCCCGAAAAGAAAAATGTACCTTCAGCAAACGGGGGCTACCGCCCCCTACCCAAGGGCAATTTATATCTTTTTTTCGTGTTAGCCGTATATGAAACGTTTAAAACGGGTAAAAAGGCCCTGATTGCCCTGATTGGGTCGAAGGATGCGAAGGATGGTCCTTCGGTGGTCGAGTTACCGACTTCAATCGGGATGTACCGAGACCGCCGAAGGGTAGTCCCCGTTTAATAAAAGTTTGTTTTCGAAAAATTGACCTCGCAAGATAGACAGATTGTCATTGCATCTCTGAGCGTAATTTCTTCATTTGTAAAATTGGAAACGTTTGAAACGGCTCTACCCCTTAACTTTACTTCCGGGGAGGGGTGTGACTTGTCCCGTTTGAATCCAACTAATTTTTACCAATTCAATTTTTTCAGACCCCTAGTTCGGTTCATAAGTTTTCGTCACCTTTTCAAGGTTCATGGGGTGTCTTCGATTCGAAGGGCGGTCCCTGAGCTGGGTCGAAGGGCGGTCCCTGAGCTGGGTCGAAGGGCGTTGGTCCCCGGTTTCTTGAAGCCCGATCTCGGATGGGGTTTACACTGTTTTATCGAAAACTCCTCAATTATTTGAACTTCGTTAAGTTCCATTTTCTGCAACCTTTTTAATAAACTCACCCCCTCCAAAACACAAAGTCCCACCAAAGTGGGACCCTGTAAAACACACAACGATGACCAACATGATCAAAGTAAATCAAGATGAAAAACACCTATAGTTGTATAGACAACTGAAGCGTGTAAAATGTTGCAAACACACCCATTCTTTTTTCATTCTTTTTACCTTTGATGCATGAACATGTACCAGGCCTATCTCCATTGCAACCAACGCGTATTTACCGATAGTCGAAACCCCATCCCCGGCGCCCTTTTCGTGGCCCTTCAAGGTGAGCGATTTGATGCCAATGCCTTTGTTCTCGATGTTCTTCAACAAGGCGCCGGAATGGCCCTTACCTCCCGCGAAGACCTCAAAAATCATCCCCAGTGCGTATGGGTGGCCGATACCACCATCGCCCTCCAAGACCTTGCCCGCGAACATCGCCAACACCTGAACATTCCCGTGGTCGCCATCGCGGGATCCAACGGAAAAACCACCACCAAAGAACTCGTAACCGCCGTATTAAAACAACGGTTCAACGTGCATGCCACCCCCGGTAATTTCAATAACCACATCGGCTTGCCGCTAACGATCCTCTCTACACCTCCTCAAACCGAAATCTTGGTGCTCGAAATGGGCTCCAACCATCCCGGTGAACTTCAAGTTCTCTGCGAAATCGGACGCCCAACTTCCGGACTCCTCACTTCCCTCGGAAAAGAACACCTCGAAGGATTCGGTTCGTTCGAAGCCGTGGTTGAAGAAGAAGGTGCTTTGTTCGATTACCTCAATGTGCACCAAGGAACCAAGTTTGTTTTGAAAGATGATGCCCTGCTCGCCGGGCGTTCCGGGAACGATTCCAACGCATTTTTTTATGGAACTTCCGAGGATTGCGATGTCATCGGTCAGTTCCTGGCTGCAGATCCCACCGTTCGATTCCGTTGGAGCTTCTCGCTTCCCCCCGATGAATTTGAACCCGAAGTGAAAACCCAACTCATCGGCCATTACAATTTCTACAATTTTTTGGCCGCCCTCGCCGTTGGGAAATATTATGGTGTGAACGTCGGACAAATGGAAAAGGCGCTCGCGCATTATTCTCCCACCAACAACCGAAGCCAGTACCTTGAAAAAAATGGGGTGCACGTGTTGCTCGACGCTTACAATGCCAACCCGTCCAGCATGGAGTTGGCCCTCGACAATTTTGAAAAAAACATTCAGTCCGACCTGAAAATTGTTGTTTTGGGCGATATGTTGGAGTTGGGTAGCCACGAATTTGAAGAGCATCGCGCTTTGGTGAATAAAGTGAATCGGATGAATTTTCAGGAAGTGTGGTTGGTGGGTCCGGCATTTCTTCAGCATCAAGCGCACTTTAGTGCCAATGCGACCGGTTACGAAAACGTGGCCGCCCTGCGCGCTTCCAAGAAGTTAACCGATTACACCGGCGGCTGGATGCTGTTCAAAGGCTCCCGAGGAATTGCTGTAGAAAAATTTCTGGACGAAGCTTGATGCCCGGATTCCTCGAAATCATTTCGGTTCTGCTCAACCTGGCCTCGGTTCTTTTCGCCCGGAAAGCCAACATTTGGGCGTATCCCACCGGATTCCTGGGCGTATCCATCCAAGCCTACCTCTGCTTTGCCGATTGGGGACTGTTTGCCGATGGAAGCATCAACATCTACTTCTCACTCATGAGCATTTGGGGATGGTGGATGTGGGGAAAACCCGAAAAAGAAGTTTCCATCCATTCCTGGACACTTAAAGAAAAGCAACTTTCATGGGGTTTGTTTTTCGGATTTTTCATCCTTTTCTATGTCATTCTTCAGCGGTTCACCACCAGTACCGTTCCACTGGCCGATGCCTTGGTTTCGGCAGCCTCCGTTAGTGCCATGGTGCTGATGGCGAAAAAAGCGATCGAGCAATGGATTTGGTGGATCGCTCTGGATTTGATTTCTATTCCCCTTTACGCCTACAAAGGAGCTCCGTTCGTGGCCATCCAGTTTGCGATTTTTACCCTTCTCGCTTTCAGCGGATGGAAAAAGTGGAAGACCCTGCAATAATCCCCCGTTCCGTTTTACTTTTCCAACGGTTTCTCCCTAAATTCTCCCTATTTTTGCAATAACTTTTACAACTATGTGGTACAAAAATATCCTTGAAGCCATTGGCAACACTCCCATGATTCAACTGAATAAAGTGGTTGAAGATATCCCAGCAACTGTTTTAGCCAAAGTCGAATACTTCAATCCCGGCCAATCGGTAAAAGATCGCATGGCGTTGAAAATGATCGAGGATGCAGAGGCCGCCGGCTTGTTGAAACCCGGTAGTACCATCATCGAAGGAACTTCCGGAAATACAGGAATGGGTTTGGCCCTCGCTGCCATCGTAAAAGGATATCGATTGATTTGTACCATGAACGACAAACAATCCAAAGAAAAAATGGACATCCTTCGTGCCGTAGGAGCCGAGGTGGTCGTTTGTCCAACCAACGTGGGGCCGGAGCACCCTGATTCCTATTACTCGGTCGCCAAACGCCTCAACAAAGAAATTCCCAATTCCTATTACCCCAATCAATACGACAACTTATCCAATTGGAAGGCCCATTACGAAACAACCGGTCCTGAAATTTGGGAACAAACCGAAGGGAAAATCACCCACTTCGTGGTGGGTGTTGGCACCGGTGGAACCATCAGTGGGGTAGGGAAGTACTTGAAAGAAAAAAATCCGAACATCAAAATTTGGGGTATTGATACCTACGGAAAAAAAAAAAAAAAGTACAAGGAAACAGGAA
>JAIYBD010000169.1 GCA_027488715.1 Bacteroidota bacterium
ACCGATGAAGAACAATTGGTGATCAAAAATAAGGTGGTTGGAGTAGATGCCGTCATGCAAGATGAAATTTCTTATTTTTTAAGGCCGAAGCCCAATAAAAAATTTCTTCAACTATATCGACTTAATTTGAAAGCCTATTATTGGGCATCTCAGGGTAAAATCAACCGTTTAAAGAATAATATTTTAACGAATTTTGCCGAAAAGCCGGCACTATTGGATTCTGACGCGATTCGTTCTACCCAAACTCAAATTGGGAAATACCTTTTGGATAAGGGATATTATCATGCTACCGTTGGCTTTGAAGTGAAAGCTTTACGAAGAAAAAGAGCCCAATTAAAATTTGTTGTTAAACTTAATCAGCCTTGTGTCATTGGAAAGGTTGATTGGCCTGAGGTCAACGGAGAAATTTCGGATATTCTCAGTTCGATCAAAAACAACTCGCCCTTGAAACCAGGTTTTCCTGTTTCTCGAAGTGTTTTGGATGAAGAAAGGGAACGTATTGCTGTTTACCTACGAAATCATGGGTATTTTTATTTCAAAAAGGACTTTATTTACTTCGAAATCGACACCTTGGCAAATCCATATTCTGCTCGGGTTGTGATGAGGTTAAAGGAATCACCCGATCCAAAAATTTATCAATCCTTTCAAATTGGCGATATTTACCTGAATACAGAATTTAGCCTGGATCGTGCAAGTCCTCAAGTTGAGCAAGAGTATTTATACGCTGATGGATTTCAAACTTTAGCGAGTTCAGATTTTTACATTCGTAGGGATGTTCTGGTAGATAATATTTTGTTTCGTAAAGGTGATTTGTTCAATGATCAACTTGTGCGACAAACCCAAGTTCGCTTATCGTCACTTTCTGCATTTTCATATCTAAACATCCGATACGAACCCATTGAAGGAACCAACATCATCAATATTCGGATTCTCATGCAAGAGGCCGAAAAAAGAAAATTGTCGTTCGATGCATCGGGTTCTACCAATGCCGGAACAACCCTCGGCGTTTTGGTGAGGCCAACGTACGAGAATAGAAACGTTTTTAAAGGTGCTGAGACTTTTCAGCTCTCCTTGAATGGGGGTTTGGAATCTCAACAAATCAATAATCAAATTGGTGGTGAAGTGAAAGACGGACTTTTCAATACGTCGCAATTCGGAGCAACAACGTCGTTGCTCATTCCTCGCTTCAGCTTTCCTTTTCATTTTTTGAATCAAAAAAATTATTTGAGTGAAAAGACTCGAATTTCATTCAATTTTAATTCCCAACAGCGGGCCGATTATGACCGATCGGTTCTTTCGGGTGGATATGGATTTGACTGTCAGATCAACCGCAAGGTATTGGTGAATTTTTACCCCATGGAAGTGAATTTGGTTCGAACAAATCGGGTCGATTCGCTGCTCAATGTTTTATTGCAAAGCCAGAACGACCCGTATCTAACCTTTTCGTTTTCGAATCACCTCACTACCAACATGCGATTGGGGTACACTTATAATAATCTCAATGATCCTCGAAATCGCAAATTGTGGTTTTACCGTTTCAATGCAGAAACGGCAGGAAATGTTGTTAACCTTTTATATCCAGTACTTTTTCCCGATAAACAAGCTGATTTTCCCCGAAAAGTTTTTGGTTTGCCCTATTTCCATTATTTGCGTTTGGACGGTGAGGTTCGTCGTTATTTCAATTATTCATCAAAAAACACCTTGGCGTTGCGCGCCTTTGCTGGTGCGGGGATTCCACTGAGCAATAGTACGACACTTCCTTTGGAAAAGCGTTATTTCATTGGGGGTAATAACAGTTTGAGGGCTTGGCCCGCCCGAAGCTTGGGCCCCGGGTCTAACAATGCTTATCAAAAACGAATTGATCACTTCGGTGAAGTTCGAATAGAAGGTAATATGGAGTACCGTTTCCCACTATATGGAATTTTTAAAGCAGCAGTATTCTTGGATGCGGGGAATATTTGGACGTTGAAAGATACCATTACCTCCCGAAAGGAATTTTCCAACTTTAACATTTCCAAAAGTTGGAAAGACATTGCTGTGGGAACAGGAATTGGCTTGCGAATCGACTTTTCCTATTTTATCATCCGTTTTGATATGGGAATCAAACTTCGAGATCCTTCTTTCTCCGAAGGGAATCGTTGGGTGATTCGAAACTGGACCAATTCAACCTGGAGGGAAGATGAGTGGAAAACACAATTAAATCCCGGTGGAACCTACCTCAATAACTTCCGATTTTGGGGGTTGAATTTGGGGGTTGGCGTTCCCTTCTAATAAAATCGGCTATCTTTGCAAACAATTTTTCTTTCTAGAACTTTTTAGGATATGAATACTTCCAACGATAAATTATCGCTCTCCGAATTGGTTACTCCAACCGGAACAAAACTAAATTGTAAAGGTTGGGTGCAAGAAGCCGCCCTTCGAATGCTGTACAACAACCTAGATCCCGAAGTGGCTGAACGTCCTGAAGATCTGATTGTTTATGGCGGACGTGGAAAGGCTGCTCGTAATGTAGAGAGTTTTCACCTCATCGTTAA
Organism: Bacteroidota bacterium; assembly: GCA_027488715.1. Taxonomy (GTDB): domain Bacteria; phylum Bacteroidota; class Bacteroidia; order UBA7662; family CANHCV01; genus CANHCV01. Next base: position 2,535 of record JAIYBD010000169.1, read on the forward strand.
GGCCCTTAAGGATTTGAATGAAGATGAAACCTTGTTGGTACAATCGGGAAAGCCGGTAGCTATTCTACCGACCCACAAAGATGCACCCCGCGTTTTGATTTCTAATTCGCAGTTGGTGGGCAATTGGGCCAATTGGGAACATTTTGATGAGTTAGAGAAAAAGGGCTTGATGATGTACGGTCAAATGACCGCTGGATCATGGATTTACATTGGGTCTCAAGGCATCGTTCAGGGAACGTACGAAACCTTCAATGCGGTGGCGGAAAAACATTTCGGCGGCACCTTGAAGGGAACCCTTTCGGTTACCGCTGGATTGGGTGGAATGGGCGGAGCGCAGCCTTTGGCCGTTACCATGGCCGATGGCGTATGTTTGGCCGCCGAAGTGGAGGAATGGCGCGCACTCAAACGCGTTGAAACCCGCTATTTGGATGAGATTGAACACGATATTGACCGCGCCATCGATCGCGCCTTGGAATACAAAGCCCAAGGAATCAACAAATCCATTGGTGTTATTTGTACCGCCGTTGATTTGTTGCAACGATTGATCGACCGCAACATAACCCCTGATGTATTAACCGATCAAACATCAGCTCACGATCCCTTGGTTGGCTATCTTCCCCAAGGAATGTCGAACGATGAAGCCAATGCATTGCGGGAATCTGATCCTGCAAAATACATCGACCTCAGTTACGATGCCATGGCATTGCACGTAAAATTGATGCTTGAGTTGCAAAGCCGAGGTGCCGTTACTTTCGATTATGGTAATAATTTGCGTGGCCGAGCCTTAGAGCGTGGGGTCAAAAATGCTTTCGATTTCCCTGGCTTCGTTCCAGCGTACATTCGTCCTTTGTTTTGCGAAGGAAAAGGGCCATTCCGTTGGGCGGCTTTGAGTGGCGATCCGGAAGATATTCGAGTAACCGATGAATTAATGTTGGAATTATTTCCCGATAATCATGGATTGCACCGATGGATTAAGATGGCCCAAGAACGCATCGCATTTCAAGGGTTGCCCGCCCGAATTTGTTGGATTGGTCAGGGCGATCGCGAAAAGGCGGGACTTGCCTTCAACGAATTGGTTCGAACCGGAAAGGTTAAGGCGCCCATTGTTATCGGTCGCGACCATTTGGATACCGGTTCGGTAGCTTCACCCAATCGGGAAACCGAAGCGATGTTGGACGGCTCGGATACCGTTGCCGATTGGCCCAGTTTGAATGCGTTGGAGAACACAGCAGGCGGAGCCACCTGGGTAAGTTTGCACCACG
>JAIYBD010000033.1 GCA_027488715.1 Bacteroidota bacterium
CCTTTCCCATCGTTTATTTCTTTTCCATCAAATCGCGAATCACCACGCTGGCAACCGCCAACCCAAAAGCGGCCGGCAAATAACTCATCGTTCCGATGGTCGATTTCTTGGGGCCGCCTTCCGGATTCACCGTAATTTTTCCCACGGGAAGCTCCGGCGAAAACGCCACCTTTAATCCTTTATAAAATCCTTTTTGATGCAGTTTTTTTCGAACGTATCTCGCCAAATTGCAGTTGTAGGTTTCCGAAATATCTACCACTTTCACCTGCGTAGGATCCAATTTTCCACCTGCACCCATGGAAGCAACCACGGGAATGCCCAACTCCATGCACTCCAACAAATAATACACCTTGGGCGATAACGTATCGATGCAATCCACCGCATAATCGTACTTGGCGGCATGCAACAACTCCGAAGTCACCCCATCTCGAATGTACAAATTGCGCATGTGCAATTTCAAATCGGGATTGATGTCGAGGAAACGAGCGCCCAACACCTCGGCCTTCGACTGACCATCAGTACTCACCAAAGCAGGCAATTGCCGGTTTCGGTTGCTGGGTTCAACAACGTCACCGTCAACAATGGTCATTTCTCCAACCCCGGCTCGGCAAATCATTTCGGCAGCAACAGCACCAACACCTCCCAAACCCACGATCAATACGTGGGACTTTTGAAGCTTTTCAATGTTTTCTGCCCCAATGAGCAATTCCGTTCTCGTTAACCAATCAGGTACCATATTTTTCAAATGTAGTCGCAAAATTACTCCAAATTTCTTGCTTCACCACGTCCATTTCTTTCTGTTTGATGGCGGCGGCTTGGCGATAAATGGACTCCAACAAGTTCAAATCCGCCGCATCGGTTTCTAGGAAAAGTTGCTCCATTGGAATGTTTCGGAAAGTTTCTTGGGTTGATGCATCGCTCAGCAATGCCATCCCAAAGGAGAAACACACCCCCTCGGAAACAAATTTTTTCCACCTTTCCCATTTTCCCATCGCCCCGTGAATGACCCATTTTTTAGATGGGAAAGCTTGAAAAACCTCCCACAGCTCCGCATCTACTTTTACGGCATGAATCAAAACGGGAAGTTCACAAGATTCGAGCTGCTTCAGCAATTCCTTTTGTTGTTCGGACATGTTTGGCCCCCGCAATCGATCCAATCCGCATTCGCCCAAAGCCAAACAGCGGGGATCATCCCACGCCTTTTGAATTGCAGCCCATTGTTCCTCGGTTGGAGGAAACCATGGATGAATTCCAGCCGAAAAAAATCCTTTAGGGAGTTCCAAGTCTTCCCAATAATCGAAGTTCTGAATCGAAATCAATCCCACAGAAGGACCGTGATGGTGCACATTTACGAAGGGATTCATCGCAAAAACTGAAGTTCTTTCAACCCGTACGACTCCAATCTTCCATCTTCCCATTCCACCAACAATCGTCCATTTTCATCCACATTTCGAATGCATCCCATCCGTTCCTCCTGTTCAATCCGAATGCTTTGCCACTGGTCTTTCATCCACAAAAGATCTAAATACTGATGCTGAAGATGCGCAGAAGGCACTTTTTCCCATTCTTCCAGAAAGGAAACCAAGCAAGCCGAAGGATCGGTAACCGTGGAGTGAGCCAAGAACATGGAGGTGGCCGAAAATTGAGGATCGAAATTTTGTTGAAGGATGTTCCAACCGATTCCGATGATGCTGTTTTGCCAATGCTCGCCTCGAAATGAATTTTCAACCAAAATTCCTGCAATTTTTTCGTGATGAACCAAAATATCGTTGGGCCACTTGATGCGAACTTCCGCTTCGGGAAGCAATTTTTGGATGGTTTGACAAAGGGCGACAGCCACCCACATCGACAATTGCCAAGGGGAAGTGAGATTCCACCTGTTTGGTTCGAGGTACACCGAAAAAGTAAGGTTCTCGTTCGCTTTCGCTTCCCATGAACTGCCCATTTGTCCTCTTCCTTGGGATTGAAATCCGGCACGAACCAACATTCCATCTGCCAATTTTTCCGATGGCAGATTTTTTAAGATCGATTGTGTAGAATCAATTTCTTCAAAATATTGGTAAACTTGTCCGAGGACTTTGGTGTTACAGTTGGGAAGCGACAAAGGATTGTGTATTTTTGTTGGTTGCAAATCAATCAAAAAAAGCGCAAATTGCCAACAAAAACCATTCAATCGTTTTCAACTCATTAAATTTCCACCGAAACCTTCCATGGCTAAATCTCCAAAAGTAACTCCCATCCATTCGCTGAACGACGCCATCGTTCACGGCATTCAAGAAAAAAAGGGCACAGACATTGTCATTCTCGATTTACGCGAATTAGGCGAAACGGTTACCGACTATTTCATTGTTTGCCACGCAACGTCAACCACCCAGGTTAAGGCTATTGCGGGCTCCATTGAAGAGGAAGTTCGAAAGTTAATGCAATCCAAACCTTGGCACGTTGAAGGAATTGAACACTCCCAATGGGTTTTGATGGATTACGTAAACACCGTGGTGCACATCTTCCTTAAAGATTTACGGGAATATTACCGGGTAGAAGATTTATGGAACGATGCCCAACGAACTGACGTTCCTAACCTATCGTAAAATTTGCGATTCAGAAAAAAACCATGAGCGAACAACCAAAAAACCCCATCAAAGGTCCAAAAATTAATTTTTACTGGATTTACTTCATTTTTGGAGCACTAGTTTTGTATTTCACCTTTTTCCGTGATTACCAAAACGTAAAACAAATTTCTTACAAAGTCTTTCGAAATGAAATGCTAGCCAAAGGCCACGTTGAGAAATTGTCAGGGTACAAAAAAGACGAAGTCCACGTCATCGAAATTACCATCAAGAAGGCCTTTTTCAAAGATCACAAAATCAAAGAAAACACCCCAACGAGCAGTCCACAATTCTACTTTACCAAACAAGATGTGAATGCCATGGAGGTGGATATCGATACCACCCAAACGCATTACAACATTCCCGAGGCCGACCAAGTGGAGGTGAAATGGGAACGTCGGGCCAATTACGGCGAATGGTTGGGCTACTTGCTTCCTCTATTGATCATGATCGCCATTTGGGTTTTCGTCTTTCGCCGCATGAACGGTGGCGGTGGCGGACAAATCTTCAATTTTGGAAGATCGAAAGCCACATTATTCGAGAAAAATGCCAAAGTTAACGTCACGTTCAAAGACGTTGCCGGACTCGATGAGGCCAAAGTAGAAGTAATGGAAATCGTCGATTTCCTCAAAAATCCGAAAAAATACACCGCTTTGGGCGGAAAAATCCCGAAAGGCGCCCTCTTGGTAGGCCCTCCCGGAACCGGTAAAACCTTGTTGGCCAAAGCCGTAGCCGGTGAGGCTCAAGTTCCTTTCTTCTCCCTTTCCGGGTCCGATTTCGTTGAAATGTTCGTAGGAGTTGGGGCTTCAAGGGTTCGCGACTTATTCAAACAAGCCCGAGAAAAAGCACCTTGCATCATCTTTATTGATGAGATTGACGCGGTTGGACGCCAACGCGGAAAAGGCGCGA
>JAIYBD010000253.1 GCA_027488715.1 Bacteroidota bacterium
CGCAACTCAATGTTTCGGTGGCTGCGCTTGGCCAATTCCTCGTTGTGCGTAACAATGAGAAATCCTTGCTTTTCGTGCTCCGATAAGTCAAAAAACAACTGATGCAGGGACTCTGCATTTCGGGTGTCTAAATTCCCCGAAGGCTCGTCGGCTAAAATCATTTTCGGTCGGTTAATCAAAGCGCGGGCAACGGCAACACGCTGCTGTTCTCCACCCGATAACTGCCCGGGTAAATGGGTCATTCGATTCGATAATCCAACTTTTTCCAATAACTCCAACCCACGCTTTTTCAGATCTTCAGTAGGTCGATTCCCAATTAAACCCGGCAGAATCACGTTTTCTAAAGCAGTAAGTTCTCCCAACAAATGATGAAATTGAAAAACAAAACCAATGGATTCATTTCTCCATTTCGCCAATTCCTTTTCTTTCATTCCTTCCACCGGCACGCCATCCCAAATAACTTTTCCGCTTTGAGGAATCAACAACGTTCCAGCAATGTGCAATAAAGTCGATTTTCCGGCTCCAGAAGGGCCAACCAACGTAGTTACTTGTTGAGAAGGAATGTTCAAAGAAACGTTTTCCAACACCTTCAACGAACCAAAAGAATGAGAAATTTCTTGAAGCTGCAACATATCAGTGCTTCAAAATCCATGCTTGGGAATCGATTTCAGAGCGAACCGTTTTTAAAGCCATTTGGGCTTCGCCTCGGTTTTCAAATCGATTGGTTGCCAAACGGAAACGCCCGATTTCAGGGAAAGCTAGGGCAACCCAACGGTGGCTTTGGGCCATTTCAAGGGCCTCCTTTTCCGAGGTGGTGGAACCTACAATGATGTAATATCCGGCAATAGGCTGCTCTATCGTAACTTCTTCTTCCTTCACTACATCCACTATCACGGTTTCAATTGAAGTGTCAGATTTTAATTCTTCTGCTTTTTTGATGGAATCAAAACTGCTTGTTGGCTGTATTTGAACTACTTGTGCCGTATGATGTTCTTGCTTGGATACCTCTGAGAATGGATTGATCCAAAACAATGAGGCCGTAATCGCCAATAAACTAAACGTGGCCGCCATCGCTTTCCAAGGAAATTTAGATGAATTAGTTTGTTGAATATGAACGGTTTCTGTTTCAAAAACCGGTTGAACTGTTGTAGAAGAATTTCGTAAAACCGGACGAACTTGAATGGAGCTCAATCCAAACGATTCTGAAAGGATGTGATTTTCTTCAAAAGGAAGAAATCTCCAACTGCCGTCAGGGCGAACCACCAATTCTCCTACGCCCTCAAAAGATAATCGTTTGTGGGTTTCCAACTCTTCAAGTAAAAAATCGACCATTCCTTTCACCAAGGCATGCGATTCATCGGAAGATAATCCAAATGAAATTTTGAATTCATTTTCCAGAACACCATCGGTTTGGTCGATGGAACGGTTGAACGAAATTTCCTTTTGAGGAGGAATAATTCGATGGGTAACTGGATGCCATTGGGCCGTTTGATAACGGGCATAAAAAGCCCCAAATCCGTGCAATATCAAAGCATCGTACTTCTCCAATAAAAATTGCAACCGCTGGGTAAATGGCATCATAGGTTCAAAGATAAAAAAAAGACATCAATGGTTCCAACGAATCCCCATCAAAACGTTGGGTCCGTAAGCTGGAACGCCGAAATAAACCGCGTAGTTGGTGAAGGCCATGTTTTGCATTCTACCAAAAAAGCTTAAGCCTTTTTTCCACTCGTGGTCAATTGTCAACGTAAAATCAGGAACCCAGGGTAGAGTAGAAACCGGTTTTTGGCCGCCGGCAAACGTTCGAATTCCCCAAATGTGGGCTTCCATTCCTACGTTTGTTTTGGGTTGCAAGGCATATTTTACCGTCCAATCAAGTTTTACTCGTGGGGTATAAAATGCATCTTCCAATGTTGAAGTTTTTATGTTTTGCGCCATGAAGCCCAACGACATTTCAAGAGAACCTTCAAACTTTTTTTGAAGCGTACCCTCTATTTTTTGAACCTTTGTTAAGGAATCAAAAGCCAATTGAAAGGTGGATTCATTTTGTTGAGGGAATGATACAAAAAACGGCATGTTTTGATATGCACTCGCACTCAATTGTCCGGAGATGTGCAAACCCGATTCGGTGGAATGCTTGCCGGAAACACCAACATTCCAACGTTCGGTGGTATTCAACAGCGAAGTAGGGGAGGCCATAAAGGGATTAATTTTACTCCATTGTGCGTAAGTATTCCACTTCAATCCGCTGTTGAAAAACAGATGGGTTTGGGTGTTTTCATCAATGCGATATCCGATGTTAAAGCGGGGAAACAAATGCAATTTGGTGGAATCGGTTAAGCCAGAATAACGTTCCGTTACCAAACCTAAACTAGCGTCTAATTGAGCTTTCTCTGTTTTTTTCTGAATGGATGGGTTGATTTCTACCACATTACGGCTAAACTGAGGAATGACTAAGGAATTGGGATTGAGGCCAACCGTTTGAAAATTAACATCAATTTTGGTAGAAAATGCCGAAATAATCACCGGAGAAACCGAGCCGTAAATTTGAAGAAGTCCCTCAGAAGCACCTTGTTGATCAACAAGGTTTTGGTAACGAACGCCCGATTTCCATGGAAGGGATTCCGACTTTCCGGCTACCTCTCCGTCGAAACCGATCTGACGGTAAGAATTGCTCAAAGAATCGCGGATAAGACTATCGGTGGCCCAACCGTAACGGCGGTTCCACTGGTGGTTAAAATCAATGCCCACGTGTCCGCCGAACGCACTGGAACGGAATTGGTCTTCCAAACGAATTCGAGAATCGGAATAATGAGGATTCAAGGTAGAATCGGCCAAATTCAGGGTGCCAAACGCACTTTGGTGACCAACGTGTGCTAAAAGCAAGTTATTCTTCGCTGAGAATCCGCCATCGTACCCAAAAACTGGATTTAAGGTAGATCCAAATCCGGCCATCAAGGTATTTTTGGGTGACTTTAATTCAGTTATTCCACGAAACGAAGCGGGAGCTTTGAATTCAGGGCGAAATTTGGGAGAAAGTGGGCGATCTACACGAGTGTATTTAAAAACAGGCTTTTCCTTTTCAATCTCAGGTAAGCTCGGTTTGAAAATCATTTTGGTTGGGTCCAATAAATTGGGTTTGTAGGTATTCACTACCATCACCGAATCTACTTTAAGGCCGGTTCGTGGCTGAGCCATAGCAAACGCGCCGATCAATGCGAAAGTGGATAATAACAGTCCTTTTTTCATGATTATTGTCCTCCCTCCATTTTTTTATACAACTCTAATTTTTTCTTAGCCTCTTCCAGTAAATCGGGTTGATCTTCATTTTCAATTAAACCCTCTAAAGTGGCAATGGCTTGGAAGATGTTTTTCTGTGCCACGTAGCTATCGGCCAACAGCATGAATCCTTTCGAAATCCAGGTGCCGTAAAAGGGTAATTTTTCAGTGAGATCAAAAATGGCGTTTTGGCATTTTTCCTGTTTTCCTTGTTTAAAGTAAATCATGGCTTGTAGGTAACGTGCCTCGGCAGCTTTTTCATCCTTCACCAAATTCAATACTCTGTCTAAAGCGGTAAATGCTGCGCCTAAGTTATTGTTTTCAATCTCTGCTTTCCCCAAATACAAATTGGCCAAGGCCTGCATGTCGATGGGCACAGAACGGCTGTTTAACAAGCGTTCAGCGGCTTTTTTACAATCGCCATAATTGCCAAGTGCGAACAAACATTGGGTTTCTCCGGCCTTGGCATCCAACAAGTTCCCTTCTGCCAAAGCGAATTTTTGCAGTTCCTGAAAGAATTGCAATGCCTTGGAATAATTTTTCAATTGAAAGGCCAAACGTGCGGCGTTGATGTAGGCCGCCTCGGAATAAGAATTCCGTTTTTGAGCTATAATGTACTCGTAATCTTCCAAAGCTTGAGTACGGAAATTCATTCGGTTGTAGCACTCTGCTCTCAAAAAGTGGGCTTTGTCAACAAACAATCCTTGGGGGAATTTCTTCAGATAATTGGAATAATCATCAACGGCATCTTTGCAAACGTTTTTCTTTCTAAACTGATTCTCGGCAGCAAGGAAGGTTAACGAATCTTGCTTGGCTTCCGAAGGCTGAATGTTGGAATGAACACTGGCATATTTCAAATAATCATCTACCCTGTTCAACGTACTGTAGATGTTTTCCAGCGTTTCCATGGCATCTTCGGCTTCATTGGTACGTGGGAAATTCTCAACTACCTGCTTAAGGGTAACAATCGCGTCTTCGTATTTCTCCAAATTGTATTCAATGAGGCCTTTGGTGAGGTACGCTTTTTTCAAATAAGCACTTTCTTTTCGCTCCGAGATGAGTTGTTGAAGAACCGCCAAAGCGTCATCAAATTTTACCTGAGTGAAGTACATGCTCGCA